>NHIA01000046.1 GCA_002170825.1 Cyanobacteria bacterium TMED177 | reverse complement strand
CCTGCAGCGCGGCCTTGATCTGCAGCACGTCCTGGCAGGTCTCAACGATGAACAGGTCAACATCGCCGGCAATCAATCCTTCGGCCTGTTCNCGNAANGAATCGCGCATCGTGTCGAAGTCGATGTGCCCCAGGGTCGGCAGCTTGGTGGTGGGNCCCATCGACCCAGCNACGAANCGGGGCTTNTCAGGGGTGCTGAATGNATCGGCCATTTCCCGGGCCAGTTCGGCAGCCCGTTTGTTGAGCTCAAAGGCCTTGNCCTCCAGCCCNTACTCAGCNAGAACGATCGAAGCTGCGCCNAAGGTGTCGGTCTCGATCACATCGCAGCCCACCTCCAGAAACTGACGGTGCACCGNCTTCACAGCCTCAGGCTTGGTGATCACCAGGTTTTCGTTGCAGCCCTCCAGCTCCGGACCTCCGAAATCCTCCGCCGTGAGGTCCTGCCCTTGAAGACTGGTGCCGGTCGCACCGTCAAACACCAGAACGGGCCGGGTCGGCCCATTCAGATGGTCCAGGAAGCGAGAAGCCGTCACCGTTCTGGCCATCGTTCCAGCNGCCATTCATCACACCNAGCGTGGCGTGATCCTAGGAAAAGCTNAGCAGTCCCATTTGCGTTNANGCATTCGCACGCGGGGGCNCGCNGGGCGGATCATCAGAACGTGATCCGTGTCACCCAGTGCTCGTAGGCGGGATCGCGTCCCTCGGTGATGGTCACCAGACGATCTTTCAAGAGCTGCATCATCGGTCTGTTGCTGTTGAGCACCGTTGATTCGATCTGGCGGATCGGCGTGATCTTGGCNGCGGTGCCAGTGAGAAACACTTCATCCGCGATGAACAGTTCCGTTTTGTCCACCGGTCGCTGAACAACAGGGATATCCATGGCCTCAGCCAGTTCGATCACGCTGGCGCGGGTNATGCCCTCAAGGATGTCCTGATCCACACCTGGAGTGATGAGCTGTCCATCGCGCACGANGAACAGGTTCATGCCACTGGCCT
Source organism: Cyanobacteria bacterium TMED177 (assembly GCA_002170825.1). Taxonomy (GTDB): domain Bacteria; phylum Cyanobacteriota; class Cyanobacteriia; order PCC-6307; family Cyanobiaceae; genus Parasynechococcus. The sequence continues at coordinate 37,364 of NHIA01000046.1, read as the reverse complement.
CGCTGATCTTGCCCCGGCTGTTCAGCAGCAGCGCTTCATCAAATCCGCTCTTCACGGCCTCAGTCTTGGCCAGTGAGCTTGTGATGTAGGCCCCGGAGATCTTGCCCCGCAGAGGGAGCGAACGATCCTCCTGTCGCGTCCAGCTGCTGATCCGGCAACTCACGCCATCGGGCGAGAGGTAGTCACCGAGGGGGAGTCCATAGATCAGAAAGTCGGTCTCGATGTCATGCAGCCGCGGGGCAATGCCGAGATCACTGGTGTAGACGAAAGGGCGAAGGTAAATTGATTGCTGGGGCTTGTTCGCCTGGATCATCGCCGTGAGGGCTGCCAGGATCGTTTCCTCACTCAAATCCGTGAGCAGCAGGCGGGCGCTCTGACTCAACCGCCGGGCATGACGATCAGCCCGGAAAAACAGCATCGCGTTGCTGTTCTGNGGNTCCGGAATGGCACGCATGCCACCGAAAGCACCGGTGCCGTAGTGGAGGGCATGGGTGGCAATGGAGATCCTGGCCTCCTCGAAGGGGACGCACTGGCCCTGAAACCAGGCGTAGGGCAGGAACTGATGCATCGCAGGGGAAGCCCGATCGCTGAATCTTCTCACCATCGGTCACCCGGACCAGGACAATGGCGGGATGCACCGTCTTGCCAGCTGCCCGGGCATCGACCCACCGGACGACGTTGTGCTGGTCGAGCAGCCTGCAGCAGACGTGCTGTTTCTGACCAGTGCAGGAACAGATCTGAGCTGTCTTGAGCAGTGCCTCATCGGTTCGGGTGGCTGGAGTGACCGCATCCGAGGCCTGAACCTTGACTGCCTCAGCCATCCGGCCCAGATCGATCACTACCTATCCACCACCGCCCAAACGGCACGGTTGATCCTGGTTCGTCTTCTGGGCAGCAGGGGCCACTGGGGGTATGGGCTTGAGCAGTTGCAGCGTTGGTCAACAGCAGATGCGTCCCGCCAGCTGGTTGTGCTGGCCGGCACGGCCGACCAGGACCGTGAACTGCATGGCATGGGCACGATCCCAGAGCCCCTGGCGGAACGGCTTGCCGCCCTGCTGCGGGAGGGGGGACAGCAGAACATGGATCAGCTGCTGGATGGGCTGAGCACGCTGCTCGATGGCGGGATCCCTGATGCAGAGACCATTCAGGTGGTTCCCCTGCCTGATCCATTGCCCTGGGACTGGCAGGACGATGCGGGCAGCCGCGTTGGTGTGGTTCTTTATCGCGCCCAGCTTCAGGCGGGCGATACATCACTAGCGGAATGCCTGAACCGCAACCTGCGGGCAGCAGGACTGTGTCCCCGATTGATCTGGGTCAGCAGCCTGCGCGATCCTGCCGTGCAGGCGGGCGTTGGGGATCTACTGCGCAGCCAGTCTGTTCAGCTGGTGATCGCGGGTACTGCATTCGCTTCGGTCCGGAGTGAAAAAGCCGGGCTGGGCAGTCCGCTCTGGGAAGCCCTGGATCGCCCGGTTCTGCAGTTGCTCAACAGTGGTAACAGCCGTGCCCACTGGCAGCAGTCCAGCCGGGGCCTCGAACCGCTGGATCTGTCCCTGCAGGTGGTGATGCCGGAACTGGATGCACGGATCACCACGCGCCCCTGCAGCTTCCGGGAGCCCCTTCGCCCTTCGGCAGGTCTTGCCACGGCCATCCCGAGCCAGCAACCGGATCCTGATGGCATCTCCTGGCTGGTGGACCACGCCAGCCGTTGGATCGGCTTGCGTCGCACGGCCAAACAGGATCGACGCGTCGCGATGGTGCTCGCCAACTACCCGGTACGGGATGGGCGACTGGCCAACGGCGTGGGGCTGGATACCCCGGCGAGTGTGGTGAACATCATCAGCTGGCTCGCGCAGGAGGGGTACGCGCTGGGAACGCTTCCGCTGCCGCAAACCGCTGATGGCCTCATGCAGTCCATGCTTGCGGGACGCACCAATGCTGCAGAAGGTCGGCTTCGCCCTCCACTGGATCACCTTCCACTCAGCACCTACGAACGCTGGTGGCGCACCATTCCGACGGAGGCGCGCTCGCTGATCCAGGCGCGATGGGGAGAGCCTGGCGATGCCTGTGATCTCGATGGCAACAAGGGGTTCGCCATCCATGGGCTTCGCTTCGGACACCTCGTGGTGCTGCTCCAACCGGACCGCGGCTACGACCCGGATCAGATTGCCGATCTCCACTCACCCGATCTGCCCCCACCCCACCGCTATCTGGCCCAATACCTGTGGCTGCGGGAGGTGCACCGCACACAGGCCATGGTGCATGTGGGAAAACACGGAAGCGCCGAATGGCTGCCGGGCAAGGCGGTGGGGCTGAGCCGCGGATGTGGCCCAGACCTTGCCCTTGGCGCGATTCCCCATCTGTATCCCTTCATCGTCAATGATCCGGGCGAGGGGGCCCAGGCCAAACGCCGTGGACATGCGGTGGTGATTGATCACCTCACACCACCGCTGGGTCGGGCCGGGCTTCATGGTGCACTGCAACAGCTGGAGGGACAGCTGGATGAACTGGTGGAAGCGCGACAGCTGGGTGCGGAGCGTTGTGCTGTGCTCGAGCGCGATGTGTTGACCACGCTTCATGATCTGAACTGGCCTGGTGTGCCCAGCCCTGCTGAACTGAAACGGTCGCCCGAACAACTCAATAGTTGCCTTGATCGGGCCGAGACCTATCTGTGCGAGCTGAAGGAGTCGCAGATCCGAACCGGACTGCATTGCTTCGGTGAGGCGCCGTCTTTCGACGCAGCCCTCGAACTGCTGGTGGCACTGGCCCGCCCCCCAGTCAACGGCTGTCCGGGGTTGACCCAGGTGATGGCCTGGAAGGCTGGTCTCGAGTTCGATCCGTGGGGGCAGGAGGACGGCGACGTCCTGACGGACGAGGACCGCATCGGGTTGCAGGCGCTTGGATGCGATCGATGCCGCCGCGTTGGTGATGGAACGGATTGGCTGGAGGAACAGGCCCTGAAGCTGGTGCGTGCTCTCATCTCGAACGACCCGCCGATCGGCCTCAGCGAACCGTTTTTGAACTGGGCGGCCACCGAGCACGGGTTGGCCGATCGCCTGCAGGAGCTTTGGGGTCGGTTGACGTGTTGCGCCGAAGCTGAACGCTCTGGATTGCTGCGTGGCCTTGATGGTGGGCGCATTGCAGCTGGACCATCGGGAGCACCCAGCCGCGGTCGCCCTGATGTGCTGCCGACAGGCCGCAATTTTTATTCGGTGGATCTCCGCGGTCTACCGACCGAAGCAGCATGGGACCTCGGCCGCCGCTCCGCCGAACGTTTGCTGGAGCTTCATCTCCAGGACGAGGGTCAACATTTGCGGCACATGGCCTTGTCGGTGTGGGGAACAGCCACCATGCGAAACGGCGGTGAAGACATCGCTCAGCTGCTGGCCCTGATCGGTGTGCGTCCTGTCTGGGACGGCCCTACCCGTCGCCTGGTTGATCTTGAAGTGATTCCACCGGCGTTGCTTGGGAGACCACGGGTCGATGTGGTGCTGCGCATTTCTGGGCTGTTCCGTGATGCCTTCCCTCAGCTGGTGGCCTGGGTGGATCAGGCCCAGCGGATGGTGGCGATGTTGGATGAACCGGACGATCTCAATCCTCTGGCCGCCATCACACGCGAGGATGGATTTCAGGGCCGCATCTACGGATCTGCTCCCGGAGCCTATGGGGCGGGATTGCAGGCCTTGATCGACAGCGGCGCCTGGGAATCACGCAATGACCTNGGAGAAGCCTTTCTGTGCTGGAGCCAGTGGCNGTACGACGGNTCAGCACAGCCCACACAGGACCGTTCNGGACTGGAGGATGCCCTCCGCCGGGTTCAGGTTGTTCTGCACAACCAGGACAACCGGGAGCACGATCTGCTCGATTCCGATGACTACTACCAATTCCATGGCGGGCTGAGCGCGGCCGCAGAGCAGGTGTCAGGTCAGCGCCCGCAGCTCTGGTTTGGCGACCACTCCCGGCGTGAGCGCCCACGGATGCACCACCTGGAGAAGGAATTGGACAAGGTGATGCGCAGCCGGATGNTGAACCCACGCTGGATCGAGGGCATGCGCCGACATGGCTACAANGGTGCGTTTGAGATGGGGGCCAGCCTTGATTACCTGTTTGCCTATGACGCTGCCACGGANCGTGTACCGGACTGGTGCTACGGCGCCTTGTGTNATGCCTGGCTGGCCGATCCCGTAACGCANCGTTTTCTCAACGAGCGCAATCCCTGGGTGCTGCGGGACATGGCCGAACGGCTGTTGGAAGCGGCCAATCGAGGGCTCTGGAGCGGTGCTCAGCCTCAGCAGCTGGAGCTGCTGAAGGATCTGGTGAACAGCAGCGAAGCAACGATTGAACGGGGCGCCCTCAGCGGTTGAGTTCCCGGACCATCTGGCGGAACGGATCGATCGATCCAGGCTTCGATGACGGCGCCGNCTTGCCAACCTTGGCTTGTGGTTCTTCCTGTGGTTTCAGCTCTTCCTTACGCGCAATCGGTGCTGCGTTGGCAGGTGCCTGCGTGTTCACGCCGGTCACAGCCGTGCCCCGCAGGCGCTTCGTCATCTCCTCGGCACTCACCTGCTCCGCGAAGGTCTTCTTCACGGGCTTTGGAATGCCGTCGGTCAGTCCGATGCTCTCGTCCTGTTTGACCGCATCACCGAGGCCTGCACTGCGCTTCTCCAGCGACTCGGTCTCGGCAGCCACCACCATGATCTGTTCCTTGGTGCCGGGGCTGTCCTTGGTGCCGGGGAATGTTCTGCGGATGGTCTTGGACTCCCGCATGTAATTCACATCCCCAAGGGAGGAGGAGGAATCGGCATCAAGAAAGAATTCCGCAGGCTTCTCCTTGGCAGGCTTGCGGGGCTTGATCGCATCGGTCTCCTGCGAATCATTTTTCAGCAGACGATCAAAGAAGCCCATGTCGACCCGGACTGAGATGGGACGAACTTAGCGGCCGCCAAGGTCGATTCCATGACTATCGGTGCCACACGTACGCAAAAGGCCAAGGTTCTCAAGCTGACGATCAATCGCGTCGCAGATCATCGGACTCGGAGCCCAGGCCGGCTGCATGTCGTAGTCGTACCAAGCCTCACCACCATCGAAACCGAGTNGAGCCGCCTCGTCGATCAACAGCCGATGGTCAAGCCGGTAACGNGCCGGGTGGGCNAGAACAGCGAGGCCNCCGGCCCTGTGGATTGCAGCCACCACAGCATCGGCCCGCAGCGGTTCACCCACCACGGCATCGCCACGGTTGTAGGGCTTCAGAGCGGGGTGATCCGGNTCGAAACCCAGNGCCAACACGTGCACAAGGCAGCCCTTCAACAGGGAGCTGATCTCCATACCGGTCCACAACGTGGGCACCACAGCGCCTGAATCACGCTGCTGCTCCANCCAGGCCTGCATCGGCTTGTAGGCATGGGAGCTGTGGTGGTCGGTCACGGCCAGATGGCTCAATCCACGGCGGGTGGCCTGAGCGATCAGATCGAGTGGTTCGAGGCTGCCATCACTGCAGATCGTGTGACAGTGAAAGTTGAAGGCGTTCGGGCAACTCTGCGGGCCCACTTCTGCCAGGACGGTCCGAAGGGGATGGGACATCCTCAACTCTCCAGAACCGCTTCAGCCCGCAGCCGNCGCCAACGGGCATAAAACTGAATCGAGGCCGCCATGAACACCACAAGACCAACCATCAACCAGGTCGCTGCACCCGTCGGGAACTGACTTTTGAACACAACCAGCATCACAACGATCACCAGCAGCAGAGTGGGGAGTTCGTTGAGGGCGCGCAGCTGNCGTCCACTCCACTGGCAGACACCAGCCTGCAACTGCCCCATCAGCCTGTAGCAGAGCACGTGATAAGCNAGTAGNGCTGCCACAAAAGCGAGTTTGGCGTGCATCCAACCCTGTTGAAGCCAACTGGGCTGTGCCACCAGCAGGCCGACCGCCATCGACACAGCAACCACCATGCCCGGGGTGGTGATGATGTTGGCGAGGCGGCGTTCCATCAAGCCGTACTGATCNCGNAACGGNTCCCGCAGCTCCTCAGCCAGCTCCGCCGTTTCAACGTGATAAATGAACAGCCGGACCAGATAAAAGAGCCCTGCGAACCAGACCACCACACCAACAATGTGCAGCATCTTGAACCAGAGGTAGGCCTCGGGTGGAAGCGTCATCAGCGCAACCGCAATGGTGCGACCTTACGCAGGGCTCAGGCCAGGCCGTCAAGCACCCAGANCTTCCAGAAAGTCCCCGGCCCGTCTCTGGTGCGCNGCCAGCGTGTCGGCGGACATCCGATCAAGATTTCGGGCCATCATCGCCAAGCGGTACTGGCTGCGAAAGAAAGGTGCGTGGCGGTGAATGAAACTCCAGAACAGGCCATCCCAGATGTCGCACCAGTCGCCTTTGCGGTAGTCGGACATCTTGCGGACGTAGTTGGACCCGGACAGGTAAGGCTTGGTGGTGAAGATGCCCCCATCAGCGAACTGACTCATCCCATAGACGTTGGGCACCATCACCCAGTCGTAGGCATCCACGAACAGNTCCATGAACCACCGATACACACGGTCGGGGTGAAAACCGCAGAGCAGCATCACGTTCCCGAGCAGCATCAAGCGTTCGATGTGATGGCAATAGCCCGTCTCTAGCGCATGGGTGATGGCGTCATCGATCGGGGGCAGGCCNGTCGAGCCCGTGTAGAAGGCATCCGGAATCGGTCGATCCTCGAACCCCCAGAAATTGCTGGTGCGCATGGTCACACCATGACGGCGNTACATCGCCGCCATGAATTCCCGCCACCCCACGATCTGACGGAGGAAACCCTCCAGGGAATTGAGCGGCACGTCACCGGCCTCGGCACGTTCAAGGGCTCGATCCAGCACCTGCTGCGGGGTCAACAGTCCGATGTTGAGCATGGGGGTGAGCACCCCGTGCCACATCACACGGTGCTGGCTGCTGATGGCATCCTCATAAGCACCAAAGTCACGCAAGCGCTGCTCAAGGAACTCATCCAGCCAACGCGCGGCGGCAGCGTGGCTGACCGGATAGTGAAAATCAGTTGCATCACCAAGGCTGGGCAGCTGTTCGCGCTTCAACTCCCGGCGCGCTTCGTCCACGGCGGGCGTGGAGGCCGCAAGCGGTGGCGGAGGCACCACGATGCCCTTCGGCAGCTTCTTGCGGTTGTCGGCATCAAAACTCCACTGGNCGCCGAGTGGGCCACCACCNGCATCAAGCAAGATCCCCAACCGCTTGCGCTGCATTTCATAGAACTTGGCCATCAACGGCTTTTTGCCGCTGCCGAAGTGTTGGTCGATGACGGCTGACGGTGTCAGCAACANCGGTGTAGGCAGCCTTTCAACAGCACATCCNCTGCTGCGGCAGAAGGCGTCNAGCCGTTTCTCCAGCAGNTCGTCCACGGGATCAACGAGGTGAAAGCTGCTGTATCCCGCGTNATGCAGCAAATCGAGATGCCCGGTGGTGTCAGCAGCTGCGTCATGCCGTTGATACAGAACCGTCCACTGCTGTCGTTGCAGCTCCGCGGCGTAGGAGCGCATCGAGGCGCGATGCAGCAGAAGCCGCTGCTGATGAATCCGAAGGGGCCAGCGAGGATCCGTCCCGAAGAACAGCGGGTCCTCGATCANGGCAACCGCACGCCCCGGGCACAGTGCGGGGTGATCAGCAAACAGCTGATGGGGAAAAATCAGGGTGATCTCCACTCAGGCGCTCTCTCCCGCCAGGCGACAGGCACGACGGCCAACGGCAGTGGCGTAACTGCGGTCCACCTGCCCGGCCATTGGACTGAGCACGCCGGCCCGGCAATCCATCACCACCTTTTCACGATGCCCCTGCTGGTCGTTCAAGCGCAGCACCAACTGCCAGTGGTTCTTGGCACTGCGCGTGATCCCATCCGCACAGACAGGGCCAGTGCAGAGTCCCGGGGAAGCCCAAACGGGTCGGCCGATCAGACCGAACAGGCAGCACAGCAACAGCAACAAGCGAATCATGCGGTGCGGGCGCTGGGCTCATCAGTCAGGTCATCCTGGCGGGAATCGTCTTGGGGATGGAAGAACGCATGAATGTCGCGAGCCAGGGCTGGACCAACCCCCGGCGCCTTGGCCAGCACATCCACCGAGGCCAGCTGGATGGCATCGATGGAATGGAAATGGGCCAGAAGATCCTTCACCCGCTTGGGCCCAACGCCGGGAATGTCCGACAGTCGCGACCGTTTCATCCGCTCACCGCGCTGCTGCCGATGAAAGCTGACGGCGAANCGATGGGCTTCATCCCGCAGCCGCCGCAACAACGCAACTCCGAGCTGGTCCGGCTCACTGTCCAAGGGTTGGCGTTCTCCCGGCAGGAACACCTCCTCCCGTTGCTTGGCGAGGGAGCAGACGTTGAGATCCTCATGCAGATCGAGTTCCCGCAAGGCCTCCATCACGGCAGAGAGTTGGCCTTTGCCGCCATCGATCATCACCACATCAGGCCAGTCGTTGAGCCCATCGGTCTGCAGNGCACTGCCGCCCCGATGCCTTAAAGCACCGAGATCCAGGCCTTCGGCCTTGGCGCGAGCCCAGCGGCGAAAGCGACGCCGCATGATTTCAGCCATGGCCATGAAGTCATCACTGTGGCCGGACTGAATGCTGCTGCTGCGGATCTTGTATTTGCGGTAATGCTGCTTCGCCGGCAGCCCATCAATGAACACCACCTGGGAAGCCACCGCATCGCTGCCCTGGATGTGGCTGATGTCGTAACCCTCGATCCGCCGCGGCGGTGTTGGTAGCTCGAGCAACTGGGCCAGATCCTCCGTGGCCAGTGCCTGTTGCTCCTGACCCTGCTTGGCGCGGAGCAGTTCAAACTCAGCATTGCGCTGCACCAGTTCGATCAGGTCAGCCTTCTGGCGTTGCTTGGGGCAGTGAATCTGCACGCGACGCTCACGCTGCTCCGTCAGCCATTCCTCCAGCAGTGACTGCTGGGGAAGGGGGTGCTGCACCAGCAGCTCCGGCGGCACTTCCACCGCATCCACCTGCGCGTAGTGCTCTTCGATCACCCGCTGAAGAATGAGCCCCGGCTCCAGCGAGGACGCATCGGCGGTGTATCCCAGACGTCCCACCAGCTTTCCGGCACGCATCTGAAACAGCTGCACCGCTGCCACCCGCTCATCACAGGCCAGCGCCAGCACATCACGGCTCACGGAAGAGTCCGGCAGGCTCATTTTCTGATCCGCCGTGAGTTGATCCAGTCCCTTCAGTTGATCCCGCACCCGCGCGGCAGCTTCGAAATCAAGCCGTTCGGCATAACGGTCCATTTGCTCTTCGAGCAAACGCTGAAGCTCATCGCTGCGACCCTGGAACACCATCGCCACCTTGCGCAGGGTTCGGTGGTAATCCTCCGAGCTGATCATCTGCTGACAGACCCCGGGGCAGCGCCCGATGCTGTAGTTGAGGCAGGTGCGATCAGGGTGCAACGGTCGGGGGCGTTGCCGGAGCGGGAACACCCGTTTCACCAGAAACAGCGTTCGTCGCAGCAAACCAACATCCACATACGGACCGTAGAAACGGTCCAGTGGGCTGCGGAAACGCCGTCGCCGGGTGATGAAGATGCGGGGGTAAGCCTCACTCCAGGTGATGCAGAGATAGGGATATTTCTTGTCGTCCTTCAGCAGCACGTTGAAGTGCGGCTGATGGTTCTTGATCAGGTTGGATTCAAGCGCCAGCGCCTCGGCTTCGCTGTCGGTGACGATGAACTCGATATCGCACACCTGACGGGTCATCAGGCGGATGCGGGGCGAGAGATCGTGACGGCTGCGGAAGTAGCTGCGAACCCTGCTGCGCAGCGACTTGGACTTGCCGACGTAGAGGATGCGGTCCTCGCTGTCGCGCATCAGGTAGCAACCGGGCTCGGGCGGGATCTCCTTGAGACGCCGCTCGAGGCTCTCCGGCCGGGTGAGCAACGGCGTCAGCGTTGAGGATTCCGCCAAAGGGTCCTCAGCCGCCGTAATTCCAGCCGGTGCTGGCCATGGTCAACGCCTCACCGTCCTCCAGCAACTCTGCGGACTTCACTTCACCAACGAACACGGTGTGGTCGCCGTGCTTGACCTGGCCAACCAGTTCGCATTCGACGCCACCAACGACACCATCGAGCAGCGGCAACCCCAGGGGACCTTCATGGAACGGAGCCGCTTCAAACCGACCACCCAGGCCCTTCTGGGGCTTGAAGAACACCGCAGCCAGATCTTTTTGATCGGCCTTGAGCATGTTGAGCGAAAAGCGCCTTGTGCGCTCGATGATGCCGTGGCTGGTGCTGTCAGCACGCACACCCATCACCACCAGTGGCGGTTCGAACGAACCCTGGGTCACCCAGCTGGCCGTGAAACCGTTCACCTCCTCGCCCTCACGAACACCGCAGACAAACAACCCGTGGGGGATTTTGCGGAGGAGGACCTTTTTGGCGTCGGCGTCGAGGCTCATGAATCAGAGAGCGGTGTTCGAAATCTAGGAATCGAACCGCTGCATAGGATCCGCTCAGTCCTGGCCTCTTTGGATGCGGGCGCTCTACCCCGGCAGTTTCGACCCCCTCACCAACGGCCACATGGACCTGATCGAACGGGCCGCAGGCCTGTTCGGTGAAGTGATTGTGGCGGTGCTGTCGAACCCGAACAAAAAACCCGCCTTCAGCGTTGAGCAACGCATCGCTCAGATCCAATCCGCGACAGGGCACCTGCAGGGGATCGATGTGATCAGCTTTGACGGTCTCACCGTCCATTGCGCAGAAACCCANAAGGCGGATCTGATCCTGCGGGGATTGCGGGCGATGAGCGATTTCGAATACGAGTTGCAGATCGCCCACACGAACCGATCGCTTGCCGACGAGCTGGAAACGGTTTTTCTGGCGACATCAGCCCGCCACAGTTTTCTGAGCAGTTCGGTGGTGAAGGAGGTCGCCCGTTTCGGCGGACCGATCGATCACATGGTGCCGATCGAGGTGGCCAAGGACCTGAACAGGCTCTTTAATTCGGCTTTCCCACTTCGTTGATATGAGCGACGCTCGCTTCGTCGTCCTCGATCAGTTGGATCAGCTCGAGGACGTGTTCCTGGAAGGCAGCCGCATCCCCTTCAGCGGTGGTCGTCTGGTGAACGAAGGCGACGCCGTCGAGGTGTTGGATGCTGTGCGTGANGCCCTGCCCAAGGAGGTGGAACGGGCCGCCAAGCTGCTGGACCGTCGCGATGAGTTCATCAGCACGGCCAAACAAAAGGCCGAGGAGATCGTCCAGCAGGCCCAGCGCCAACATGAGCAACTTGTCAGCAGCGCAGCGATCCGTCTGGAGGCGGAGCGGCAGGTGAATGAACTGCGGGACCAGACCCGTCAGCAATGCGAACAACTGCTGCAGACCACCCGTCAGCAGGGGGCGAAACTGGAGCAGGACATGCAATCCAAGCTGGCACAGCAGGAGCAGCAGTTCGCGGCCCGTCGTCAGCAGCTGGAGCAGGAAGCACAGCAGCGGCGCCAACAGCTCGAGCAGGAGGTGAGCGAACTGAAGCGCCAGCACATGGAACAGCATGAGGCCANCCGTCAGCAGGCCCTTCAGGAGCTGGAAACCATCCGACGCGAAGGTCAGCGCCTGCAGAAGGAGAGCAGGGAGGAGGCAGAGCGGCTGCACAACGATGCGCTGCAGTTCCGCCAGCAGACCCAGCAACANTGTGAGGGGCTGATTCAGCGCAGCCGCAAGGAAGCTGCNGGTGTTCAGGATGGCGCCAACCGTTATGCCGAACAGACCCTCGGTGAACTGGAAGTTCGTCTGAAGGAGATGGCCCAGGTGGTGATGGCAGGCCGTCAGGAACTGGTGAAGATCCAAACCATTCGCAGTGCTGACGCCCGCTCGGAAGAGACCGANAGCAAAACTGTGCCGATCAGCCGTGCCCGGCGTGCTGCATCCCGGTTGCGCTCGATGAAGGGCACCGGCTGAGCCGCTGGCTGGCGAGGAGCACGTTGCCCATCACGGTGTTNGGGGATNGCGCTCCATTGGCGATCATGCTCACGTACCGCGGACCGGCACTGGTCTCAAGAATTCCGGAGATCGAGCGCACGCCGCGCAAGGTGCCGGTCTTGCCCCAGAANCGACCCTGCAGCGAAGTGCCCCGCTGAAAACGCCGCAGGGTGCCACGACGACCGGCAATGGCCATCGATGCCTGGTAGTAACCGCCCAGGGGATGTTGCGCCATGCGCCAGAGCAGGCTGGCCACGGTGCGACTGGTCACTTTGTTGCCCCGCGACAAGCCGCTGCCGTCCCGNATGNTCAAGCCTTGAATCGGNACGCCTTGCGCCTGCAGCCAACGNGTGTTCGCCAGGGACGCGGCCCGCACATCCCAGTTNTCCGCCGCTTCACGCAGCAGCACCTCGGCTGTGAAATTGTGGCTTTCGGTGTTGGCCAGGCTCATCAGAGCGTGCATCGGGGCCGATTCTTCGGTGTGCAACACCACCGATGTCGACGAACCGCTTTGCGCCAGGAGTGCCTCCCGACGTTCGGGGTCCACGCGCACCATGCGCAGATCACCGCCCTGCTGACGCGCCGTGGTCGCCAACACGCGCTCCAGTCGCCGGGCCGGGTCCATCACGGACATGTGCTGGGCATTGCTGGTGAGCGCCAGACGGGTGATCGGAGCGCCGTAGGCGTAACTGCGATCGGCAGCGGGCCAATCGCTGGGCCACCAGCGCTGGGGTGGTTCCTCGCGCACCATCAACTGGATCGAACGGCCCGTCAGCGTTGACGACGAACCGCCACGGCCCAAAGCCACCATGGCGAAGCGCTGGATCTCGGCAATGCTCAGATCGGGATCCCCTTCGCCGGTGATCTCAAGACTGCCGTCCCCATGGCGAAGCAACTGGGTGCGCAGGCGGAAATCGGGCCCGAGGCGATCCAGCGCAAACGCTGAACTGATCAACTTCTGATTGGAGGCCGGGATGCGCGGAACCGCTCCATTCACATCGGCAACCAGCTGACCNCGTTCGTCNAGAACGCTGATGCTCCAGGGAGCGGTGGATCNTCCAACAGCCGACACAAGGGCCTTCTGCAGATCGGGACAGATGGCGGCCTGGGGCTGCCTTGGAAGACCCTGCCGGATGNTGGGAGNAACCATCGGTGCGAGCAAGGGCTCAGCACTGNTGGCGGCCGGACCNGAGAGAAGGCATGTCAGTCCGAGTCCCGCAGAGATCAGATGTCGCGTCATGGCAGAACCACCCCACTGACGACGCCATTGACGCGGTAGAGGCTGCCTTCAAGTTCAACCGGAATGCCGATCTTCAACTTCGTCCCTGCGATGACAACGCCGGATGACCCGGTTTCTGCGTCCGCTTCCAGCTGAAAACGGGCATGAACTGAGCGGGCTGGACTGGTGTCCTCCACCTCAACCAGGCTTCCATCGGGAAGCACTTGGGTCAGTGGACGGGAGATGTTCTCAACCGAGAGCAAGCGCACCCGCCCGGACGGCTGGTTGCGGATCACGATGTTCACGGCCCCTTCCTCGCGGATCGAGCCCAGAAAGCCATCGACGTCATCGACGTACAGATGGCGCACGTCAACACTGACCTGCACGGGCTGGACGGCCCCGGTGGCCCGAGCCACAGCATTGGACAATTTGGGCGACCAGATCACCCCGGCCAAAGCGGATGCCACCGCAAGAAGGGCCAGCCCATCAAGCAGCGTCATCGGGTTGAGGGGAAGCCGACGCTGCATGACATTCACCGATCAGCACGAACCATAAAGATTGTCCCGGTTCTGATCAAGCGTCTGGTCAGTTCCTGAGGCCCTCGATGAAACGATCGACACTGCCGAGCTGCTGCTTCAGACCATCGGGATCTTCACCCGCCAGAAGTGCCGCAAGCTGCTCTGGGTCAGGACGGTTGGTGGTGGCCGCCAGGAAGCGATAGCCATCAGGATCGAGCCGGAACAGTTGCCAATCCGCAGGGAACGTTCGCAACAGGGCACCGCAATCCAGCGGTTGCAACCAATAGGCCTGTTGCCAGGAGGCCACAAAACCGCGACGACGTTCGCGGGCCACACTGCCGATACCAACGGCAGCATCCTCTAGCCGTCCATTGAGCATCACCACCGGTCCGCGATGGGCCTGGCAGAGCGCCATGAATGGGTCGTAATCAGAGGGTTGGGGTCCGATCACCAAGAGCAGGGCATCCCCATCCGGCTCTGCAGACCACTGATTGAAATCAGCGATGGCATCGGACAGGGCAGGGGCATCGCGTCGGGCCAGCGCCGCACCTCCCGCATCGGGCCAGAGCATGCGCAACGAACCATCGCGCTGCTTCAGGGCCTGAGCCAGCCGCAGGGCAACCGGCATCAGCCGCAGATTCTCGAAGCGAAGCGTTGCGGACCAACGCAGTCCCTTGCCCGAGCTGAGGGCGGCGTTCAGAGCACCCAGAAGATCGGATTCCGCCGTCAGCAGATCGGCGGGCAACAGTGCCGCAGGAGCTTCAGACACAAGCAGGACGATCAGATCGAGACCCAGCCTCTCAGGCGCAAGCCTGGATGGCGTTCTGNAGACGTTCGGGGACAGCAGCGAGATCTGAATCCGACAACCAGGGACCCAGGGTGAATCGCAACAACGACTGGCGCCATGNCGGTTCGATGCCCATGGCCGTGAGAACAGCACTGTCCTGACGTCGACCGGACTGNCAGGCCGTTCCACTGCTGCAGGCCACTCCAAGGCGTGACAGTTCGCGCACGAGCTGACGTCCNGGCAGGGGCCGACCGGCNGCGTCGGCGATCAGGCAGGCCAGGTGATGGGGGAGGCGGTGGTCCAGATCGGGGTTGAGCACGGTGACCCCGCCAAGGGATGCCAGACGGATCTGCAACGCATCGCGTCCGGGACGAACAGCTGGCGAGGAACCGGGCGGGGCTGGCTCGGTCGTCGGGTCAAAGCGTGGAAGCTGGGCCAGTGCCATCCCCAGACCCGCTAGCAGGGGGACCGGCTCTGTTCCGGCACGGAATCCCCCCTCCTGGCCACCACCGCCCAACTGAGCTTCAACCAAAACCCCCGGACGGTGGAGCAGAACCCCAGCGCCACGTGGACCCTGGAGCTTGTGGGAGGAAAAGGTCAGCAGATCGATGCAACTCCGTTGCCACGAGATCACACCCTGGGGAATCAACTGGGTGGCATCGGTGTGGAAACAAATGGCACGGTCTCGGCAGGCCCTGGCAAGGGCTGGAACGGGCTGAATGGTTCCAACTTCACTCTGCCCCCAGATGATCGAGACCAACCGCGTCGGCGGGGCCAGCAGCCGTTCCAGATGCTCCATCGCAATGCGACCGGTGCGATCCACGGGCCAACGTTCCAGGGACCATCCCCTGCGCTTGAGCTGTTCAGCAGCGGCCTCTACCGCTGGATGTTCAACGGCGGAGATCACAAGACGCCCCACCTGGAGTCCAGCCGCTGCACCGAGCAGGGCCAGGTGGATGGACTCCGTGGCCCCCGAGGTGAAGATCAGATCATCGGGAAGGCAGTCCAACCGGTTGGCCATGGCCTGCCGAGCACGCCCCAGACATTCGGCAGCGGCTAGACCGGAACCATGCAGGCTGCTGGGATTGGCCCAGGCATCCTGTTGGCGTTGATTGACGGTGCTGATCACCGCAGGCAACGGTGGCGTGGTCGCCGCCGCATCCAGATAAATCTCAGCGGACGTCACGATCGAATCGCGNACGGGTGCGCTGTTCCAGAGACTCGCTGGCCAGATTCAGCATNGCGTCGAGNGATGTGCTGTTAAGGAAAGCCTGCACCTGTTGCTGNGCCGCGTCACGCAGGCAATNGTCCGGTTGCTGGCANGCNTCAACGCANTCCCTGGCNCATTCAAAACTGATGTTGCCCTGGGCGGNTTCGACGGCCGCNGGGNCGGCGAAGGNCANCGGGTCNAGCGGTGCAGGCAGCAGATCAGGAGACAACACCCCATCGAACACAGCCACAGCGGGGCCGGTCATCAACACCGATCCGCTGCAACCCGGCCAGGCGATCTGGAGCGGTCCACCCGGNAGCATCACCTCCGCNTGNTCATCGGCAAGGCCCAACAACACAGCCGCGACAAGCGTCGCGCAGGCTCCGGTTCCGCAGGCCAGNGTTGGCCCNGCCCCACGCTCCCAAACCCTGATCTCCAAGCGATCCCTNGCGTGGACCTGGAGAAAATGAACATTGGTTTTGGCCGGGAAGGCCGGATGAACCTCCAGGGCAGCACCCCAACGCTCGAAGGGAATGCTGCTGAGGTCCTCCACGGGGATCACCACATGGGGGTTGCCCATGCCNACAGCGGCCACATCCAAGCTCGTGTCGGCCAGTTCAACCGTGCCCCGTGCCAGTCNATCCANCAGNGGAAGCGTGGTGGGAATGCTGGACGGCTCAAGGAANGGGGCTCCCATGTCAACCAGCAGTTGGCCATCCNNCTGAAGCTCGGGGCGGATCAACCCTGCGGGCGTCTCGATGGACCAGCGGCGACCGGCGCTATCGCCATCGCTGTCGGCGAGGAAGCGGGCCAGACAACGAATGCCGTTGCCGCACATCTCGGCTTCGGTGCCATCGGCATTGAAGATCCGCATGCGCAGATCGCCTTGTTGCTCTGGCGGCAGGGCCAGGATCACGCCATCGCCTCCGATGCCGAAACGGCGATCACAGAGTTGCCGCACCCAGGCGGGATCGGGCTCGACCACATCGCCTGGCAGCGCGGCACGGCGACCTTCCAGGATCAGGAAGTCGTTGCCAAGCCCCTGATATTTGCTGAACTGCAGCATGGTGAGCGCTTTGCAGACCCGAATCCTATGGAGACTGCTCCTCTTGATCCGAGTCTGCCTGGCGTTCGACTGCTTCAGGCCTGGATTCGCGAACAGCTTCCGATCAGCGTTGATGTGATCGGTTCCGATCGGATCGAAGGCCGACTGATCTGGCAGGACCCCGAGTTTCTGGCCATTGAACGCCATGCCAGTGCCAGACCCACCCTTGTGAACCGTCGGCAGGTCAGCGTGATCCGCTCGCTCGGCTGAAACCTTCAGATGTGACACGATCGCTGCCTTGCCGACCTCCGGTGAACCGTGAACAGCCGTTACACCCCTGCCGAACTTGAACAACGCTGGCAGGCGGCCTGGAAAACAGACGGTCTGGATGTCACACCCGAACCGAGCGGTGACGACGGGTTTTACGCGCTGTCGATGTTTCCCTATCCCTCGGGAACCCTGCACATGGGCCATGTGCGCAACTACGTGATCACGGATGTGATCGCGCGGGTGCAGCGGATGCGAGGCCGGCCCGTGCTCCATCCCATGGGCTGGGATGCCTTTGGGTTGCCTGCCGAGAACGCCGCGATTGAACGCAACGTTGATCCCGGCGAATGGACCGACAAAAACATTGATCAGATGCGCGCCCAGCTCGATCGGCTGGGCCTTTCGATCGACTGGGGACGGGAGCAGGCCACCTGTCACAGCGATTACTACCGCTGGACCCAGTGGTTGTTCCTTGAGCTGTTCGATGGCGGCCTGGCCTACCGCAAAAACGCCACGGTCAACTGGGACCCNATTGATCAGACCGTTCTGGCCAACGAGCAGGTCGATGCGGATGGCAAATCCTGGCGCTCCGGCGCGCTGGTGGAACAACGTCAGCTGAACCAGTGGTTCCTGCAGATCACCGCCTATGCCGAAACCCTGCTGAAGGATCTGGACCAGCTGACGGGATGGCCGGAACGGGTCCGAACGATGCAGGCGAACTGGATCGGCCGCTCCGAAGGAGCTGAGATCACCTTTGCTGTAGCCGACGGTTCAGATCAAACCATCACCGTGTTCACCACCAGGCCAGACACCCTGGCTGGTGCGAGTTACGTGGTGCTTGCGCCTGAACACGAGCTGGTCGACAGGCTC
This sequence comes from Cyanobacteria bacterium TMED177, assembly GCA_002170825.1. Classification (GTDB taxonomy): domain Bacteria; phylum Cyanobacteriota; class Cyanobacteriia; order PCC-6307; family Cyanobiaceae; genus Parasynechococcus. Next base: position 19,489 of record NHIA01000046.1, on the reverse strand, counting down.
ACTAGCGCTGAACAGAAAGCCACGGTGGAGGCCTTCCGCAAAGACGTGTCTCGACTCAGCACGATCGACCGCACCAGTGACGATCGTCCCAAGCGTGGCGTGGCCATCGGCGCCCGCGTGATCAATCCGATGAACGGTGCCGAGCTGCCTCTGTGGATTGCGGACTATGTCCTGGCTGACTACGGAACAGGCGCTGTGATGGGTGTGCCGGCCCATGATCAACGCGACATCCAGTTCGCCCAAAGCAACAACCTGCCGATCCAACAGGTGATCGATGCGGAGGGGGCAGCGGAGGCCATTGCTGGCGGACAGGCCTGGACCGATGCCGGAACACTGATCAACTCCGGTTCGTTCGATGGCACCGCCTCCACCGAGGCCAAGGGCGCCATCACCGGCCGGGGCGAGAGCGAAGGCTGGGCCACAGCGAAGGTGACCTATCGCCTGCGGGACTGGTTGATTTCTCGCCAGCGCTACTGGGGATGCCCGATTCCGATCATCCATTGCCCGGATTGCGGAGCGGTTCCCGTGCCACGGGACGAACTCCCGGTGGAATTGCCGCGTGGAATTGACCTTTCGGGCAAAGGCGGTTCACCCCTCGGGCAACAGAAGGACTGGGTGAATGTGCCTTGCCCCACGTGCGGGAAACCGGCCCAACGGGAGACAGACACGATGGACACATTCATGTGTTCGTCCTGGTACTTTCTCCGCTTCGCTGATCCCCACAACAGCGAACAACCATTCAGCAAAGACGCTGTGAATCGCTGGCTGCCGGTCAAGCAGTACGTCGGGGGAATTGAACACGCCATCCTGCACCTGTTGTATTCACGCTTTTTCACCAAAGCGCTGAAAGACCGTGGATTGATCGATGTGAATGAACCGTTCGATCGTCTGCTCACCCAGGGCATGGTGCAGGGGGTGACCTACAGAAACCGGGAAACCGGGAAGTACATCGCACCCTCTGACGTCACCGATCCAGACGACCCCCGTGATCCAAAGACAGGCGGCAAGCTAGAGGTGCTGTTCGAAAAAATGTCTAAATCGAAGTACAACGGCGTGGATCCAGCTGCGGTAATCGATCGCTACGGCGCCGACACCGCACGCATGTTCATCCTGTTCAAAGCACCGCCCGAGAAGGATCTCGAGTGGGATGACGCTGATGTGGAAGGGCAGTATCGCTTTCTTCAGCGGATCTGGAGGTTGGTGGACTCCGTCGGAGACCGCATCAGCACGCTTGACCTCGACGAATCTCCGGCTCCCACGAATGATCAGGAGTCAGAGATTCGTCGAGCTGTACACATCGCGATCCAGGCGATTAGTGAAGATCTGAACGATGAAATCCAACTCAACACGGCAATCTCCGAGTTGATGAAACTCACCAATGCCATCACGGGCGCAGGGATTTCAGATCTCAGTCGCCCCGTTTTGCAGGAAGCCCTGTCGGTGTTGATTCGCCTGCTGGCCCCCTTCGCGCCCCATCTGGCCGAAGAGCTCTGGCATCAGCTCGGCGGCGGGCAGAGTGTTCATCAACAGTCCTGGCCTGAGCTGGATCCAACGGCCCTAGTTCAGGACACGGTCGATCTGGTCATCCAGGTGAAGGGAAAGGTGCGCGGCAACATCAAAGTGCCAGCCGATGCCGACAAAGACACCCTCGAGGCACTGGCTCTCGCCAGTGAGGTGGCTCAGAAATGGCTGGAGGGTCAACCGCCCCGACGGGTGATTGTCGTGCCGGGGAAATTGGTCAACCTGGTGCCCTGATCGATCCAGACTGATCAGCTGCGGGCAAACCGCATGCTGGCCGGACTGGACCAATCACCCTCGGCTCGATAGCCCCGGTCATTGCCGGCGAGATGGCGCATGATCCAGAACACCGATTCATCGGTGCCATCTCCGAGCGCCTGGCAGATTTCGTTGACGGATCGGGGCGCACCGTCCTGAAGGATGGCCTCCACACGGCTCTGCAGATCCAGGATGGCAGCGGCAGCCTTCTTGCCAGCCTCCACTCCGGGCTGGTGGTAGGCATTGATGTTCACCAGCTCGCCGTAGAGCCCAACAGCACGCTCGAACAAGCCGATCAAGGCACCCAGACGGCGTGCATCGAAGCGACGCATGCTGATGCTCATGGTTTGACGACCGCCTTCGGTGAGAGCTGAGCGCGTGCCCTGCAGAAAACCATCGAGGAAGTCTCCCGGTCGCTCATCCTTGATCACCGGAATGTCGGCGACGTCCTCAAGAACCTCGATGAAGGTGGCGAAGAAATTGTCAACGCCGTCACGCAGCTGCTGCACATAGGCGTGCTGATCCGTGGAACCTTTGTTTCCGTAAACAGCGATGCCCTGATTCACCTCCTGACCGTCTCGGTCGAGACGTTTCCCAAGGGATTCCATCACCAGTTGCTGCAGATATCGGCTGAACACCTCGAGTCGGTCGCGGTAGGGAAGCACGACCATGTCGCGTCGACCCTTGCCATCTCCGGCGACAAACCAGGCGGCCGCCATCAAGGCTGCAGGGTTGCGGCGAAGATCCGCCAGGCGGGTGGCCTCATCCATCTGGGCAGCACCGGCCAGAAAGTCGCGGATGTCGCAACCGATCAGAGCGCCGGGGAGAAGTCCAACCGCACTGGTGATGCTGGTGCGGCCGCCAACCCAATCGAACATGTCGAAACGCTGGAGCCAACCCTCCTGCATCGCCTGTTGATCCAGTTTGCTGTCGGTCATGGTGATCACCACCGCCTGACCGGCCCACTGCCCACCGGCCTGTTCCAGACGATGTCTGGCCTGTTCCATGCCGAGATGGGGCTCCGGCGTGCCACCGGATTTGCTCACGGTCACGACGAGGGTGGTTTTCAGACGGTCCTCAATCGCTCCAAGGACGGCACTCATGCCGTTGGGATCAACGTTGTCGAAGAAATGGAACGGCAGCCCCTCACCATGGTTCTGGAGTGCCTTGATCATCAACATGGGGCCAAGACCGCTGCCGCCGATCCCGATCCACAGCACATCGGTGAACGGTTCGCCGCTTGGAGCTTTGATCACTCCCTTCAGAACATCTCGACCGAACGACTCGATCTGATCGATCTCCCGGGCGACGTGATCGCGAATCGTGTCGCTCGGTGCCAGGTGCGGTGCTCGCAACCAGTAATGGCCGACCTGGCGCTCTTCGTCCGGGTTGGCGATCGCACCAGCCTCCAGCTGCTCCATCGCTGCAAAGGCAGCGTCAAACCGCGGTTGCAGCTGATCAAGGTGAGATGCATTCATGTGCATCCGGCTGACATCCAGCCAGATGCCCAGATCCTCGTGAAACCAGAGGAGGTCACAGAAGCGCTGCCATTGAATCTGAGCGTCGCCGACGCTGAAATCCGGGAAGCTCATCAGGCCGATCACATCGCACTCAAGCCGAAACTATCCAGGATCAACGGGACTGCCCATCTCCTGGGACACCAGGGCTAGTTTCAGTGCCGATGCAACCGGTGCCTCATCTGCGCTCCATGGGTGAACTCCTGAACAAAACCGTTGTCCTCGCCGTTGTGACGGCAATGGCTTTGCTGCTGCCATCCCCTGCGCCGACGATGGGTCCACGCACGGCTCTGTCTCCAGAAACTGACAATCAAGGTTCGACCGGCCTGAACCTGCTGGCTGAGGAGGAGGCCCGGCTCGACCCGACCGACTTCACGACCGAGGAACTCCAGCTGCTTCAGCGCCGTTTTGGCGTCCACGGTCCCCAGACGCGCCTGGCGCAGCTGTTCACAAAGGGGGTGGATCAACTGGAACCCCTGCGTTCCAACACCCTGGAACGCCTGCGCCAGTTGAAACCAGTGATCATGCGGGAGTCATCGCATCACCGGGTCAACCCGATGCTGGTGACGGCGATCCTGTTCGACGAAATCCAGCATTCGAAACCCGGCGAGGACCTTCCATTCATCGCTCACTCCGGATTGGTCAAAACCCACGGCCCGGCGCAACTGGCCATCAGCGAACTGATTCATCAGAACCGACTTCCCGTTGAGCCGTCCCCACAGGAAATGGCATGGGCCCGGGAACAACTGCTTGATCCCGTCGTCAGCGTTGAGCTGCTTGTGGGCAAGATGAAACGCCTGAAGCAGGAGCTTGGGCTGCCAATGGGTATGCCCCTCAACGCCAGCAACTCCTACGCGGAAGCGAAGGCCATCGCCACCCTGGCTTACCTGCACAACGGGAAATTGGATTACCCAGCCAGGGTTCTCAGCTACATGCAGGATCCTGAATTGCACGGGCTGATCTACAGCTCCAAGCGCAGCCAGCCCTACATGTTGATCTGAGGCTGGTCAGGACACACAAAGGTCACCCAAGGCTGCGAGTCGACTCTGAAGCGCAGACCAATCAAAACTGCGGGGGTCGGACCGCTCTCCACCCAGATCGACATGCCGGTGGGTTGTGATCGCTGCTGCCGGGAAATTGAACGTGTTGATCCACTCGGAGAGCACCAGGGCAAGGGCGTCGTACTGGCTTGCGGTGTAACCGCTGTGGGCTGCATCCATGTCTTCACCGTCAATCGGCGTCTCCAGGCTCACGTGCAGGGCAAAGTTGTTCACGGAGCCTTTGAGGCGACGGTTCGTNACCGCCCATTCCCCCAGAAATGCTGAAAAACCAGCGCCATAGGCACGCTTGAGCGGATCCACCACATCCACCACACGGCCATCCAAACCAATGAGGGTGTGATAACTCACCTGGTCCTCATCACGGGGGTGGGGGGTCTGAAACGTGTTGACGGCGGAGGTAAGGGAATAGACCGTTTCGTGCAAAACAACCACCCTTGGCGACGCATCCAGAGCTTTACCGAACGCATCGTTCTTGAAGCGCTCTCCGAAATTGGTGGGGTGGATGGCGACAAAATCACGCCAGGTTTCCTGCTTCGAACCGAGCTGCTTGAGGCGTTTTTGAACTGTTGGATCAACACCGGAACATTGACGCGCCAGCGGGGATGTCCATGAACTCGAGCGCGGTGGCTGTGGGGCTTTGATCCCTGAAGAATCGCCGTCCTGGTTCCCACGTTCGGACCCCACCTGATCCAACAGCTCCAACAGGGAAGGGCGGTTGCCGGCAAGGGATTCCTCACCCCGCTCCACAGCCAACCAACCCACCAGAATCAAAGCGACTGACCCGGTGGCAACACCAACGAAGGCCATCCGCCGATGGGGACGAAGCCTGCTGAGCGCCCTCTGAACGCGACGGATCAAAGAAACCGGAACCATTGATCCCTGAGGGCCCGCTGNTCGGAGGATGCACCAGGATCCCAGCTGAGAGAGAAGCGGTCCACACCTTCGTCGGGAATTAAACGAGTCTCAGCAAGACATCGACGGCGGGCATAGGTGATCAGGGCAGGCACGCCCGTCTGAAGCAATAGCGAGAGGTCGGAAGGCTCCTGGACGCGACGACCATCGATGGCGATCANTTCGTCCCCAGGCACCAACGCAGCTGTTCGCCCCGCACTGCCCCGGGCAACACGACGGATCACGGTGCNACCGTCCACAGCAGACACGGTGAGCCCATGGTTCGGTTCAGCGCTGGGGACAGGCTCGAGCCGTCCACCCAGCAAGGCAACACACTCCTGGATCGGCACAGCATCAGGTGCATCGAGCCATTGGTGGAGNTCATCGACCAGCCCGGNGTCCAGGGGCTTCAGCAATGCGGTCAGATCCCCACGGTGGAATCCACGGGCNGNACGCCCATGGGTCATCCACAANCCNCNCANCTGGGTGGCCAGGGAACTGCCNAGCACGCGCAGCCGCACATCCAGACAGAACGCCGCNGCCGCTCCCAGCCGGTAGTAACTGATCTGACTGTCCGGCGACACCGCTGAGGATTTGTACAGCTTCACCCAGGCCTCCTCCGCACTGGCGGCCAGGGACTGAATCCGACGTCCAGGCGTGGTCAGAACGCGGGACAGCTCATCGCCGAGGTCCTTCACCAGGGTTGGGCGATCGGTCAGACCTGCCAGGAGTGGAAACGTCAGGTCGTANTAGCTGGTGATGCCTTCCGCAAACCAAAGGCCTTCACTCACCACAGGCTGGCCGTAGTCGTAAGGACGAAATTCCCTCGGTCGCAACCGACGGACATTCCATTGGTGCAGGTACTCGTGGCCAACGAGCTGCAGAAGCTGCCGGTACCCCTCGGGCCGCGCCAGCGCCGACCAGCAGTACTGAAGAACAGCACTGTGGTCATGCTCCAGGCCGCCATAGCCGCTGTCCAACATCTGAATCACCAGCTGGTATCGGTGACCNGCCGGTGGAGGCGTCTGCATCAGGCGACAGACCGCATCGCAAATCCGCTCCACATCGGCACGCAACGCTGGNGGCCAGCCACCAGGNGGCTCACCCATCAGCAACAACTCATGCTGAAANCCCNGCACCTCAAAGGNCTCGATGCGATAAGGGCCGGCGTGGACAGGGCTATCGATCAGATCATCAAAATCATCAGCAATCCATTCATCTCCATCACGAACCAGCGGGCAGTGAACCGACCAGNCCGCCGGGGCCGTGACGGCAAGACGGTGGTGCATCCAGCGGCATCCCTCCAGCTCCATCACCNCAGCAGCCAGGCTGACCGCGGCAAAATCCGGATCCAGATGGGCCGTGCGCACGGTGAGATCCCGCGCTTCGATCACGTAGGNGAGCTCAAGTGCAGCNAGGTCCTGCAGGTCAACCAACCATCGGTTGGGTGCCAACCGTCGACACGCNATGNGTCCTGCGGCTGAGGTCAGGCANAAGCTGTGGAGATGCTGNACCGGATCGCGGAGCGTGTAGGACCCCGGCGTCCACGAAGGAAACTGCAGCACCTGCCGGTGGGTGGATGGCGTCCACCGAACGGTCACCTTGATGCTCTGCTCGCCGGGATCAGTGAGATCGAGATGGACATCAACGGTTGAGGACAGCACCTCAGGCCCGCTGCACCGTCATCTGCGCANAGGGCGTGAAACCGTCCATGGCCTTCATTGCAGACAGAAAGGCATAACGGCGTGCCACACGCTGCAGCCGAGCATCGAGCCCATGGTGTCGGGCGATGCGCTGCAGATCGCCAACCATGGTCAACACGCCCTGGCTGTCGGCAATCCAGCCCAAGGAAGGTGCGTCCCCCTGACGGGCAAGAAGATCAACCGGAACCGGGTCACCGTTGAAGTGGGACATGACGGCGGCCTCCACAACCTCAAACCCTTCGTGGCGCAGGGCCGATTCGAGCAGGTCTGATCGTGTGTAGACGGTCGGCAGGATGGAGAGATGGGACATGAACCGGATGCCCGCTTTGACAGACCCTAGCCAGCAGAGATCATCTGACCAGGTGCTGGTCAATCCAGTTGCGGGGAGCGCTCCCGCCATGAGCCCTCCGCTGCGGCTTGGCGTGATGGCATCCGGCAACGGCACCAACTTCGAGGCTCTGGCCCGTGCCATCAGAGCTGGCCGCCTCAGTGCCGAGATCAGGCTGCTGGTGGTGAACAACCCGGGCTGCGGGGCGGAACAGCGGGCGCAGGCCCTAGGTATTGACTGCGCTGTGGTGGACCACAGATGTTTTGACACACGCGAAGAGCTGGATCGTGACTTGGTGCGTCGGTTTCAAAACGAGGAGGTGGAGGCCGTGGTCATGGCGGGATGGATGCGCATCGTCACGACGGAACTGATTCAGGCTTTCCCTNAGCGGTTGCTGAACATCCACCCATCCNTTCTGCCNAGCTTTCGGGGATTGGATGGNGTTGGCCAGGCCCTACGGGCNGGCGTTCGCATCAGTGGCTGCACGGTGCATCTGGTCAGCGAGGAGCTGGATGCNGGACCGGTGATCATGCAGGCCGCTGTCCCCGTCCATGCCGAGGACGATCACCGCAGCCTCGCCCGCAGAATTCAGGAGCAGGAACACCGCATCCTTCCCGAGGCGGTGATGCTGGCCGCTCAATCCTGGCGTCAGGGATAGAAGCCCTGCAGGGGAAGACCGGTCTGCGGCTCCAGNCCCTCCATCAGGTTGAGGCACTGCACCCCTTGCCCAGCCTGTCCTTTGATCAGATTGTCGATGGCGCTCATCAGAATCATCTGGCCCGTCCGGGTGTCCACCTGAACGGACAGCAAGGCTTTGTTGGAATGGCGGGCCCATTTGGTGGCCGGATAGGTCCCCACCGGNAACACCGACACGCAGGGGTGGTGGCGGTACACAGCCTCCAGAACCGTGGTGCAATCCTCAGCCGTCAGGCCGGGATCCCGCAGGCGGGCATACACCGTGGCCAACAATCCACGCACCATTGGCACGAGGTGGGGTGTGAACTGCAAACGGACGTCCTGGCCGGCGACCTCCTCCGCCATCTGTTCGATTTCAGAGGTGTGCCGATGGCCGATCACCCCATAGGGCGCAATGGACTCTGAAGCCTCCGCAAGCAACATCGCCTCCTTCGGCACACGTCCACCTCCGGAGGTACCGGTCTTGGCGTCCACGATGATTCCGTCGGTGTCGATCAATCCCTGCTTGAGAAAGGGCAGCAACGGCAGAAGGCTTGCGGTGGGAAAGCAACCCGGGGCGGCCACAAGCTGTGCCTCGGCAATCGCCGGCCCATGCCACTCGGGGAGTCCATACACCGCAGTTCTGCACAGATCACTGTCATGCCGGGACAGACGTTTTGCCTCCTGCGCGTACACCTGACTCCACTGCTCGAGGGAGCGGTAGCGAAANTCTGCAGAGAGATCGACCACCCGCACCCCGCGCTTCAGCAGTTCGGGAGCCAGTTGNCAAGCCAGGCCATTGGGCAGGCTCAGAACGGCGTAATCAGCTGACGCAGCAATGCGGTCCGGATCAGCGGACTCGACCAACGGATCATCCGGCAGCGGAAGGAACGAGCAGACCGAACTCCAGCGTTGTCCCGCACTGCGTTCCCCACCCAGGAACGTGACCGACAGGGATGGATGCCCCTGAAGCAGTCGGATGGTCTGAAGACCGCCGTAGCCAGAAGCCCCGATCACAGCAACACGTCCNCCCCGGCCGCCTGCCATCTCGGCCATCCGTGACGGTGCGCTGCTAGCCATGACCACGTCCAAACAGCAGTCGATCGTACAGAGATCGATAATGTCCATCAGAGACGGACACAAGTGTTCTGAACAGCAGTTCCTCGGATCGGGCAGACGATCCGATCCGATTTGATGGCATCCCCGAAGCCCTCGCGGCGATCCGCAACGGGGCCTGCGTGGTGGTTGTGGATGACGAGCAGCGCGAGAACGAAGGCGATCTGATCTGTGCCGCGCAGTTCGCCACACCCGAGGCGATCAACTTCATGGCCACCGAAGCCCGCGGTTTGATCTGTCTGGCGATGGAGGGCCGACGCCTGGATGAACTGGATCTGCCTCTNATGGTGGATCGCAACACCGATGCGAACGAAACCGCCTTCACGGTGAGCATTGACGCCGGCCGCGANCANGGTGTCAGCACAGGGATTTCTGCCGAGGATCGCGCCAGAACCATCCAGGTGGCCCTGAACCCCAACACNCGCCCGGACGAATTACGCCGACCAGGCCATATTTTTCCCTTGCGTGCCAAAGCGGGCGGTGTNCTGAAACGCGCTGGCCACACCGAAGCGGCTGTGGACCTCGCCCAGTTGGCCGGGCTCAATCCAGCCGGTGTGATCTGTGAGATCCAGAACANCGATGGATCGATGGCACGTCTGCCNGAACTGCGGGCCTATGCCGACGCCTGGGGNCTNAANCTGATCAGCATTGCGGAACTGATCCGTTATCGGCTCGAGAACGAGCGCTTTGTCCGTCGACAGGCCCATGCGGAACTCCCAAGCCAGTTNGGATCGTTCCAGGCCATCGGCTACTCCAATGAACTGGATGGCTCAGAACACGTTGCCCTCGTGAAAGGGGATCCAGCATCCCTGTGTGAACCGGTGCTGGTGAGGATGCACTCGGAATGCCTCACTGGTGACGCTTTCGGTTCACTCCGGTGTGACTGTCGNCCTCAATTGGAAGCGGCCTTGCGTCAGATCGATGCGGAGGGGGAAGGCGTTGTGGTGTACCTGCGGCAGGAAGGCCGCGGCATTGGCTTGATCAACAAACTGAGGGCTTACAGCCTTCAGGACGGTGGCCTCGACACGGTGGAAGCAAACGAACGACTGGGATTTCCAGCTGATCTGCGCAACTACGGCGTCGGCGCCCAGATCCTCACCGACCTCGGCATTCATCGCCTGCGACTGCTCACCAACAACCCGCGCAAAATCGCCGGACTCGGCGGCTACGGATTGCAGGTGGTCGAACGGGTCCCATTGGTGATGGATGCCGGGGACCACAACGCGGACTACCTGGCGGCGAAACGCGACAAGCTCGGCCACCTGATCGATGGCGATGATCCCTGCACCGTCCTGGCTCTTGCCGTGGATGACGATGCCGACATGTTCCCCATGATCCGCAGCCAGGTCGAGGATCTGGCCCTGTCCCACGGGCAACAGCTGGAGGCCTTGCACGAACCCAGATTGCTGGCGCTCTGGGATCGTCCCCAGTTCGTCTGGAAACTGATTCCAGCGGAAGCGGATCCCACGGCCTTGGTCAAGGCCGTGGCTTCACTTCCAGCCACNCGGAGGATGGGGTTGATGCGCGTTGGCTCACAACGGATGGCCCAGCACCCACCCCAGACGTTGGAGCGCGAAGAGCATCGACTGAGCGATCTGCGNAACAGCGGGGATGGTCCATNNATGAACATCCCATCCCTGTTGCATTGGTCCTCAGCGGAGTGATTCAGTCCTGAATCGTCACCTTGTTGATCCGGGAGCCGTTGGACAGCTTCAGCACCACATCCATGTTGCCGGTGAGTCCGAAAACCGTGTGAACTCCATCGAGATGCGGTTGGCTCTCATGGCAGATGTAGAACTGCGAGCCCCCGGTGTTGCGGCCGGCATGGGCCATGGCGAGGGTGCCGGACTGGTGCTTNTGGCTGTTGATCTCGCAATTGATCTGATAGCCGGGCCCACCCGTACCGGCCATCCCTCGTGATCCCTCGCGGGAATTGGGGCATCCGCCCTGAGCCATGAACCCTGGAATCACCCTGTGAAACGCGAGGCCGTCGTAAAAGCCGTCCTTGGCCAGTTTGACGAAATTGGCGACGGTGTTCGGGGCGTCGGCGTCGAACAGCTCAAGCTCAATCAGGCCTGCGTCGGTGTCCATCAGAGCCTTGGTCATGGAGGCGCAAGCAAAATTGGAGTGTAATGAGACGACCTGCATGACCGACCTTTCCAAGGCCCGTGTCGGTGTGATCGGTGGCAGCGGGCTGTATGCCATTCCAGGGCTTGAGGATGTTGAGGAACGGACCCTGGACACACCGTTCGGGATCCCCTCCGACGTGCTGCGGATCGGATCACTGGAGGGAATGGAGACGGTGTTTCTGGCCCGCCATGGACGGCACCATCAGTTGCTGCCCCGTGAGGTCCCCTACAGGGCCAACATCTGGGCCATGCGCCAACTCGGCGTGCGTTGGCTGATTTCNGTGTCCGCAGTGGGTTCCCTGCGAGACCATCTCCGNCCGCGGGACATGGTGGTGCCCGATCANTTCATCGACCGCACCCAGCAACGTCCGCAGTCGTTTTTCGGCGATGGCTGTGTCGCCCACGTCAGTCTGGCTGACCCGTTCTGCCCGCTGCTGAGCGAGCTGCTCGCCGCTGCAGCCGAGGCAGCGATACCCCCGGGGCACCTCCTGCACCGCGGCGGCACATATCTCTGCATGGAGGGACCCGCCTTCTCCACCCGGGCTGAAAGCGAGCTGTATCGGAGCTGGGGATGTTCGGTGATCGGAATGACCAACCACACCGAAGCACGGTTGGCCCGCGAAGCGGAACTGGCCTATGCATCCCTGTCGATGGTGACCGACTTCGACTGCTGGCACAACGACCACGACGCTGTGAGNGTGGAGATGGTGGTGGGCAATCTNCGTGCCAACGCCGTTGCCACGGAGCCGATTCTCCGCCGGCTGATGCAGCAACTGAAGACGGAGCGACCCACCTCGGCTGCCCACACTGCGCTGGCCGACGCCTTGATCACAGCCCCGGAGCATGTGCCAGCGGAGACCCGCCGACGGCTTGACCTGTTCACCCACCCCTACTGGGGCGNGATTGATCAGGGCTNANCCAGCTCCGCACCGATCGAAGCGAGGGCTGGACGCAGCTGATCGTCGTGATCCAGAAGGAGCCGACGGGCGGATTCGGCATCGCGGCCACCAGCTGCCATCAGCAAGGCCAGCTTCACGGAACCGTCCGCCTGTTCCAGCAACCGAAGGCCTTGATCGCGATCGACACCGGCGAGATCCCGCAGGATCCGCAACGAACGATCCACCAGCTTGGTGTTGCTGGCGGACACGTCGACCATCCGATTGCCGAACACCTTGCCCAACCGCACCATCACGGCCGTGGAAAGGATGTTGAGTGCCATTTTTGTGGCCGTTCCCGCCTTCAGCCGCGTGGATCCTGTGAGCAGTTCCGGACCCGTCAGCAACCTGATGTCAATGTCGCAGGGAAGCGGGGCCTGATCCGTTGGAACGCAGGCCATGGCAATGGCAAGGGCCCCAATGGAACGGGCATGGGCCAGCGCTCCACGCACATAGGGCGTTGTTCCGCCCGCAGCGATGCCAACAAGGCAGTCGTTGGCAGCGAAACCGCGCTGTTCGAGATCGCCTCGACCGGCGGATTCAAGGTCCTCCAGGCCCTCGGAACTGCGCAGCAGCGCTGGGGCACCACCGGCCAGCACGCCCTGCACCATCTCCGGATCGCTGCAGAACGTAGGCGGACATTCGGCCGCATCCAGCACACCTAGACGCCCCGAAGTGCCGGCGCCGAGATAGAAGAGCCGGCCACCGTTCTGAAGCCGAACAGCAATCGCGCCCACGGCCTCGGAGATTGCCGCTGAAGCTGCGGCTACAGCCTGCTGCGGACGCTGGTCCTCCTCAATGAACAGCTCAACCAGCTCCTTTGTGTCGAGCTGGTCGAGAGTCGTACTGCGGGGATTGGCCTGCTCGGTGAGCAGGTGCCCGCGATCGGCTGAAGGCTGAAGATCGGCTTGGAAACCCGCCATGGCTTTACAGCAAGCCCTCCAGGCGCTTGCGCAGCGCATCGAGTTCGGAGTCCACCTCTGTTTCGTCCTTCCATTGGCTCACATCGCGATTGGCCTCCGGCGGTGCCATGAACAACCTCTCCTCATCAGAACCGGGCACAAACCCTGCCGCCACAAAACGCGCCTCGTACCCCGCATCCCGGCAGAACAGCTCCACATCCTCACGCTCCAGTGCTTCAACGGTGGGGACCGGGAAATCCTGTGCCTCAAGCAATCCGGCATAACGCTCAGCGTCATCGGAGTTCTCAAACAGAAGAACCACCGTCCGACCGGCAATCTCAAGCGAGTGGATGCCCTCGCTGTCGCTGCCCGCGTCAAACAGGAGCACGTGAACGCGCATCGAAGGGAACACCTGATCGGGAACAGGGGCGGAGTCTCTCATCGACCCGCGCGTTCGTCCTCTGCCTCAAGCGCAAGTTCCTGCAAACGACGATAAAGAGCGCGTTCGGCATCGCCCAGGTCCGCAGGGATCACCACCACAATCTCCACGAGCTGATCACCGCGCCGCTCATCGAGAACAAGGCCTCGGCCGCGCAAACGCAGCAGGCGACCACTTGAGGATCCAGGGGGCACCTGAAGGGTGACCGGTCCATCCAGGGTCGGGACGTCCACAGCGCAGCCGAGGGCGGCATCCGGCGGAAAGAGTTCCAACCTGTAATGCACGCGAAGGCCGTCGATTCGCAGGCCATCTGGTGTCTGCACACGCAGCTGAAGGAAATGGTCACGGCCACCTGCTGCAACCCCTTCAAGCCGCAGACGCCAGCCATCACCAGCCTGGGGCGGCGTCTGCAACTCCACCACGGTTCCATCGTCAAGGCTGAGCTCCACGGTGGTGCCGTGAAGAGCCTGCTCTGGTGTCAGCTCCACCGTTGACTCAAGATCTTCACCGGCTCTCACTGGAGGAGGAGGTGGTGGAGAGGCCACGGGTGGCTCACTGCGGCCGGTCTCACTGCGATCGGTCTCAGCGCGGGTTGTCTCAGCTCGATTTGGCGCTGTTCGATCGTCTGTGGGTTGCCGATCGGATCGGGGAATGGCCTCCCCAAGCACGACCTCGAGGTACTCCTCAAAATCAGGGAAACCTTGCGCGAAAGGATCATGCTGTGAGCCAAGGCCATCACCACCCCGTTCCCAGGCGCGGCGGCGGCGCGGATCACTGAGAACCGCATAGGCCTCATTCACCAGTTTGAAGCGCTCCTCCGCGAGGGGATCGTTCCCGTTGAGGTCGGGATGCCAGCGGCGGGCTTCCCGTCGAAACGCCCGCTTCAGCTGCTCAGAACCAGCATCCGGTGATAGGCCGAGCAGGGACCAGTAATCCGGATCAGCGGTAGAAGTCATCATCCCAAGGATCGGAATCCCGACGGCTCATGGCTCGGTTCCTCGGTGGCCGACTTGGCGCTGCCCAGGGGTCGTCATCCCAGTCATCGGCAAACAATTCGTCTTTGAGCGATCCCAAGGTGTTGCGAATGCCCTGCAGGGGCCGCCCGTCGGTCTGGCGCTCGGCAGAAAGGCGCCGGTTGAGTCCGAACAGGGCCTCTTCCAGGGAACTCACGCAGAGATCAAGTTCCTGCAGATCATCTTGAGCCAGACAATCCTGCACATCCCGCATGGCCATTTCCACCGCACGCTGCTGGCGTTCAGCTCCGTAGGGGCCAAGTTCAAGCGCTGCATCGCGCAGGCGACGTTCGGCTTGCGCCGAAAGCGTCTGAGCCCGGTTGCGTCGTTCGATCTGGTTTCGTTTACGGCGATCTTCATCGGCCCGTGCCTCGGCTTCAGCCAGCAGGGCGGTGACCTCCTCTTCGTTGAGATTGGAGCCACCCTGAATCGAAACCGACTGCTTGCGGCCGGTGGTGCGATCCGTGGCGCTCACCTGCAGAAGACCGTTGGAATCGATGTCAAAAGCCACCTGCACCTGGGGAACACCCCGGGGGGCGGGAGGAATTCCAGAGAGTCGGAAGCGTCCCAGCGATTTGTTGTCTGCCGCCATCTGGCGTTCGCCCTGCCAGACGTGGATCTCAACGGAAGACTGATTGGCCTCAGACGTGCTGAACACATCGGATTGGCGCACAGGAATCGGAGTGTTTCTCGGGATCAGCACCTTCATCAGGCCTCCCACCGTTTCCAAACCAAGCGAGAGCGGCGTGACGTCATTGAGCAGCAGATCACGCAACTCGCCGGTGAGAATCCCGGCCTGAACGGCTGCTCCGATCGCCACCACTTCATCGGGGTTGACCGACTGGCATGGGTCCAGCGGAACCAAGGTGCGCACGAGCTGTTGCACCATCGGCATGCGGGTGGCGCCACCCACAAGCACAACATCATCAATGTCGTCTGCTGCCCAACCTGAGTCGCGCAGGGCGGACTGGACGGGGACGAGTAGACGATCCAACAGATCAGGGCAAAGCGCCTCGAAGGTGCTCCGATCCAGATTGGTCTCCACGTGCAGCGGTCCGTCATCACCCGTGGAGATGAACGGCAGCGAAATCGGCGTGGTGAGCACGCCTGAAAGCTCCTGCTTGGCCTTTTCAGCGGCCTCAGTCAACCGCTGCAGCGCCTGGCGGTCACGGCGCAGATCAACCCCATGGTCGTTCTGAAAAGCATCAGCGAGCCAGTCCACGATGCGCTGATCAAAGTCATTGCCACCGAGCTGGGTGTCGCCGTTGGTGGCCTTCACATCAAAGACGCCGTTGGCGATCCGCAGCAGCGACACGTCAAACGTTCCTCCACCCAGGTCAAACACCAGCACCCGACGAACGGCGCTGCGGTCAAAGCCATAGGCCAGGGCTGCCGCGGTGGGTTCGTTGAGGATCCGTTCTACGGAGATGCCCGCCAGCCGTCCCGCATCCCTCGTGGCCTGACGTTGCGCGTCGTTGAAATAGGCGGGCACGGTCACGACAGCGGCCTCAACTGGCTCACCGAGATAGGTGCTGGCGTCGTCAACCAGTTTGCGAATGATGCTGGCCACCANCTCTTCCGGTGCGTATTCCCGCTCGGTGACGGGACAGGGCACCCGCACCTGCCCCCGTTCGTTGGCGCGCACCGTGTACGGAACCGCAAGGCTGCTGTCCTCCAGCTCGTCCCAGTCGCGACCGACGAAACGCTTGAGGTTGGAAAACGTGTTGCGTGGACTCAACACCAGCTGACGACGCGCGAGCTGACCGACCAGAAGCTCCTTCTCCTTCGTGTAACCGACCACAGAAGGGGTGGTCCGACCACCCTCGGCATTGGCAATGACATGGGGACGACCCGCCTCAAGCACGGCAACGACCGAATTCGTTGTCCCCAGATCGATTCCGACGATCCGCCCCATAGACGTGAACACTGGTTCTCCACGCTAACGGGAGGTTCCAGACTGTCCGACAAGCTGAAGTGCGGACAATCTCCCGTTAAGACGTTCTTAGTGACCAGAACAAAAGCTGGAGATACCTTGGCAGAGCGTGTTTTTGCGNGGAATGTCCAGCGAAACGGACAACCAGTACCTCCTCCGGAACCGACCACCCTCGGAAAAACTGGTGGATGTCGGCTTCAAAAACCTGGCCGTCATCCTGGCTTCGATGGTGGCCGTGGTTCTATTCCTCATTCTGATTGTTGTCTTCCAGGGAAGCCTTGAATCAATGGGGCGCTATGGATGGCAGTTTTTAATCACATCGAACTGGAATCCGGTTGATGATGAATATGGCGCCGGCGCAGCGATCTACGGCACATTAATCACATCATTACTGTCTCTTTTGATTGCAGTTCCTTTAGGGGTCGGCACCGCAATCTTCATCACGGAAAATATTATTCCTCGAAGAATACGGAGCGTGATCGGAGTGATGGTGGAATTGTTAGCAGCAATTCCATCAGTTGTGCTTGGACTCTGGGCCATTTTTGTGNTGGAGCCATTCATCCGACCGGCACTCGAATTGCTCTATCAACTGTTCAATTGGATCCCATTTTTCAGCACACCTCCCATGGGA
Organism: Cyanobacteria bacterium TMED177; assembly: GCA_002170825.1. Classification (GTDB taxonomy): domain Bacteria; phylum Cyanobacteriota; class Cyanobacteriia; order PCC-6307; family Cyanobiaceae; genus Parasynechococcus. Next base: position 2,440 of record NHIA01000046.1, on the reverse strand, counting down.
CCAGGAACCATTCCTGCGGTGCTGATCCTTGTTGTGATGATTTTGCCGATCATCACTGCCATTTCGAGGGATTCCCTGAATCAGGTCCCGCCAAAACTGCGTCAAGCCGCCTATGGCGTCGGCACAACACGCTGGGGAGCCATCATGAATGTCATNCTCCCGGCGGCCGTCTCCGGCATTGTTGGTGGAGTCATGCTCGCCCTTGGTCGCGCCATGGGTGAGACCATGGCGGTGACAATGATCATTGGCAACTCCAATAATTTCAGTATTTCTCTACTGGCACCCGGCAATACGATCGCAGCNATGCTCGCCAATCANTTTGGTGAAGCAGATGGCTCACAGGTGTCGTCGTTGATGTATGCAGCTTTNATCCTGATCATCATGACCCTGNCCGTGAACATCTTCGCCCAGTGGCTNGTGAAGCGNCTCAGCCTCAAATACTGATCATGACATTCTCTTCCTCCACAAGAACAGCAAACGGCCTTCCCGACCTCTCCTACAAGCCATCACTTGCCAGGAACATCGGCAGCCGTGTTCTCACCATTATTGCAGCACTGTTTTCAGGGATTGCTGTTCTCCCATTGGTTCTGGTTCTTGGTTACGTGCTGGTCAAAGGTGGCAGCAAACTGAGTCTGGTTCTGTTCACGGAACTACCACCACCACCAGGACTGGAGGGTGGCGGCATCGCCAACGCCATCATTGGAACAATTGCTGTAACCATCATCGCCGGATTGATTGCCATACCTGTCGGTGTTGGTGGTGGCATTTTTCTTGCGGAGTATTCACGTAGCGGTTGGTTTGCACAATTCATACGGTTCGGAACCAACGTCCTTTCCGGCGTCCCATCGATCATTGCCGGTGTTTTCATCTATGGAACGATCGTTACCAGCCGCATCCTTTTCGGCAATGCCTACAGCGCTCTTGCTGGCGGCATGGCCCTCTCAATCCTCATGCTTCCAACGGTGATCAAAACCACCGACGAAGGCCTGAAGCTCGTTCCAGACGACCTTCGACGTGCGGCTCTTGGTGTCGGAGCGTCGCGGTTTGTGACCATTGTCAGGATCACCTTGCCAACGGCCTTCACACCCATTGCCACGGGTGTGGTGTTGTCCATCGCCCGGGCGGCCGGAGAAACGGCACCACTGATTTTCACAGCGCTGTTTTCACCGTTCTGGTCTGATCTGCTATCGACAGATGGCATATTTGCGCCGATCGCAACGCTTTCAGTGTTGATCTACAACTTCGCGATCATGCCCTACGAGTTCCACAACGAACTTGCTTGGTCTGCATCGTTTGCGCTTGTGGTCATGATTCTCATCCTCAATTTGTTCTCACGCTGGTTGTCCCGATTCGCTGCGAAGTGATCGGCTCAACGCACCGAACACAACCACCCACATCCCTTTCCAACCCTTGACCCCCCTTTGATCATGACCACATCTTCTCCTCAGGCTGAACAGCATCAGATCGCGGAAGACACCGCCATCTCGATCCAGAACGTGACCATCAGCTATGGAAGCTATGAGGCGGTCAAGAACGTTTTCTGCGACGTTCCCAGAGGAAAGGTGACCGCCTTTATCGGCCCTTCCGGTTGTGGCAAATCAACAGTTCTGCGTTCCCTGAACCGGATGAACGATCTGATCGAAGGCTGCTCGCTGAAGGGGCGTGTTCTGTTCGACGGTGTCGATCTCTATGGCTCGAACGTTGATCCCGTCGAAGTGCGTCGTCGCATCGGCATGGTGTTTCAGCAACCGAATCCGTTCCCCAAGACCATCTATGAAAACATCGCTTTTGGTGCTCGCATCAACGGCTTCACTGGCGACATGGACGAGCTGGTGGAGAGGTCCCTTCGTCAGGCCGCCGTCTGGGATGAGTGCAAGGACAAGCTGAATGAGAGTGGTTACTCCCTGTCTGGAGGACAGCAACAGCGTTTGTGCATCGCCCGCACCATCGCCATCCAGCCGGAGGTGATCCTCATGGATGAACCCTGCTCAGCACTGGATCCAATCTCAACCCTCAAGATCGAGGAAACGATGCACGAACTCAAAAAAAGTTTCACCATCGTGATCGTGACCCACAACATGCAGCAAGCGGTACGCGTCAGCGACATGACCGCCTTCTATAACGCTGAAGCCATCGAAGGCGGTAGCGGCAAGGTTGGCTATCTGGTCGAATTCAACGAGACCGAAAAAATCTTCAATTCACCCCAACAGCAGGCCACCCAGGACTACGTGTCGGGCCGATTCGGCTGATTCACCCCATCGGAACCTGCCGTCCAAGGGTGGTTGAACATCAACCACCCTTTTTTGTTGCTGTTGCTATCAACAGGCGAAAAAAAACCGGCCCTTTGGGGACCGGAGAAGCGGAGAGCGAGGGATTCGAACCCTCGATAGAGTTGCCCCTATACAGCATTTCCAGTGCTGCGCCTTCGACCACTCGGCCA
>NHIA01000045.1 GCA_002170825.1 Cyanobacteria bacterium TMED177 | reverse complement strand
CTCCGAGGGTGGCGGCCAGCAGGATCGCGGCGTACTCACCCACCGGCGTACCGCTCTGCTCCGCGTATCGCCAGCTGATCAGCAAGGACAGCAGGGTTGAGAGGGCAATCACCGCCCGGAACGCCACGGCGAGGTTGTCCGCCAGGAAGGCGCCTAGGAAGGAGCTTTCGACAGGCGCGTTCCATTGCAGCGCCAGCATCAGCAAAGCCGTGCCCAATCCCGCATAACAGATGGGTGGGACCCAGCGTGCAGCGACTTTTTCGCCGGCCAGATCGACGAGGAGCGTGGCGATCATCGCCAGGAGCACAGCCCCCTCAGGCAGGACCGCCGACGCATTCAGCGACAGGTTGAGCAGCTCACCGGGAGCCGCCATGGCCTGGGTGGCGAAAAGAAGGGCACCCATCTCGGGCATGGCGGCGTGAATCCGTTGCGCTGAGGCGACTGTAGCGGCGCTGCTCGGCTGGACTAACCATGCAGAGCGGTTGGCGGTGCGATAAAGAAGGAGCAAGGTTCACGGCCCGCCTGTGGCGCACACCCTCGTCATTGTTGAAAGCCCAACGAAGGCCCGCACCATCCGCGGCTTTCTCCCGAAGGGATTCAAGGTCGAGGCGTCCATGGGGCACGTGCGGGATCTTCCGAACAACGCCAGCGAGATTCCGGCATCGGCCAAGGGGCAGAAATGGGCCAATCTCGGTGTCAACACCGATGAGGACTTCGAACCCCTATACGTGGTCCCGAAGGACAAGAAAAAGATTGTCCGTGAGCTCAAGGACGCGCTGAAAGGGGCCGATCAGCTGCTGCTGGCGACGGACGAAGACAGGGAAGGCGAAAGCATCAGCTGGCACCTGTTGCAGTTGCTGGCACCCAAGGTTCCGGTCAAACGGATGGTCTTCCACGAGATCACCAAGGAAGCCATCGGAAAGGCGCTGGACCAGACCCGCGATCTCGACATGGAGCTGGTGCATGCCCAGGAGACGCGGCGGATCCTGGATCGGCTGGTGGGATACACCCTTTCTCCCCTGCTGTGGAAGAAAGTCGCCTGGGGACTGTCCGCGGGACGGGTCCAATCGGTGGCGGTGCGACTCCTGGTGCAGCGGGAACGGGCCCGGCGGGCGTTTCGCAGCGGCAGCTACTGGGATCTCAAGGCACGGCTGGAGCAGGCTGGAAGCGGTTTCGACGCCAAGCTCACCCACCTGAGTGGCAAGAGAATCGCCACCGGCAACGATTTTGATGAAAGCACTGGTGGCCTGAAANCCGGCAGCGACGTGCGCCTGCTCAGTGAAGAGGAGGCCCGTGCGCTTGCTCAGAAGCTGAGCACCATGCCCTGGAGCGTGGATGCGGTTGAGGAAAAGCCCACTGTTCGCAAACCCGTTCCTCCGTTCACAACAAGCACCCTGCAGCAGGAAGCGAATCGCAAGCTGCGACTNTCGGCCCGCGAAACCATGCGCTGTGCCCAGGGCCTCTACGAGCGGGGCTTCATCACNTACATGCGAACGGATTCCGTTCACCTATCGGACCAGGCGATCAGCGCGTCGCGAAGCTGCGTGGAGAGCCTTTACGGCAAGGAATACCTCAGCAAGGGGCCGCGGCAGTTCAGCACCAAGGCCCGCAACGCCCAGGAGGCCCATGAAGCGATCCGGCCATCTGGTGAGAGCTTCCGCACACCGGGAGACACGGGNCTGGATGGCCGTGATCTGGCGGTCTATGAGCTGATCTGGAAGCGCACTGTCGCCAGCCAGATGGCCGAAGCACGCCTGACGATGCTTTCGGTTGATCTCAGCTCAGGCGAGGCCAGCTTCCGCGCCAGCGGCAAGCGGATCGACTTCCCGGGTTTCTTCCGCGCCTACGTGGAGGGCAGTGACGACCCGGATGCCGCTTTGGAGGGCCAGGAGGTGCTTCTGCCAGCCCTTGCGGTGGGAGACGTTCCAGAACCGAAGCAGGTGGAGCCCCTCGGTCACCAGACCCAGCCTCCCGCGCGGTTCAGTGAAGCTTCCCTGGTGAAGATGCTCGAGAAGGAGGGNATTGGNCGACCCTCCACCTATGCCTCGATCATCGGCACGATCGTGGATCGCGGCTACGCCACACTGCAGGGCAACGCCCTGACCCCCAGCTTCACGGCCTTTGCTGTGACGGCATTGCTCGAGGAGCATTTCCCCGATCTGGTGGACACGAGTTTCACCGCTCGNATGGAAAACACACTNGATGAGATCTCCCACGGCAAGGTGCANTGGCTGCCTTACCTCGAGGGATTCTTCAAAGGTGAGAAGGGCCTGGAGATCCAGGTTCAGCAGCGCGAGGGCGACATCGACCCAGGCGCCTCCCGCACCGTTGATCTCGAGGGTCTCTCCTGTGTGGTGCGCATCGGCCGCTTCGGTGCCTACCTGGAGTCCAAGCGCGTCAGTGATGACGGTGAGGAGGAGCTGATCAAGGCCACCCTTCCACGGGAGATCACGCCCGCTGATCTGGATGAGGATCAGGCGGAACTGATCCTGAAGCAGAAGGCCGATGGNCCNGAGGCCATCGGTGAGGACCCGGAGACCGGAGACCTGGTGTATCTCCTCTTCGGTCAGTACGGCCCCTACGTCCAGCGCGGCCAGGTCAGCGACGANAACCCCAAGCCGAAGCGGGCCTCACTGCCCAAGGGGCAGAAACCCGAAGATCTCACCCTGGACGACGCCCTTGGCCTGCTGCGACTGCCCCGACTGCTCGGGGAGCACCCCGACGGCGGACGGGTTCAAGCCGGTCTCGGCCGCTTCGGTCCCTACGTGGTGTGGGACAAGGGCAAGGGCGAGAAGGACTACCGCTCCCTTAAGGGGGAGGACGATGTGCTGGCAGTGGGTCTCAGCCGGGCCCTCGAGCTGCTGGCGATGCCGAAGCGAGGCCGCGGTGGCCGCACCGCCCTCAAGGATCTCGGCAAGCCGGAGGGCAGTGAAGAGACGATTCAGGTCTACGACGGTCCCTATGGCCTCTATGTGAAGCAAGGCAAGGTGAATGCCTCACTACCGGAGGGCAAGGGGGCCGACGATGTAACCCTTGNGGAGGCTGTGGAGCTGCTGGCGGCCAAGGCGTCGGCGAAGAAACCCGCCCGCAAAGGCACCGCTGCCAAGAAACCAGCCGCAAAGAAGCCTGCAGCCAAAAAACCTCCCGCCACCACAAAGACCGGCCGGCTCAGGGCGAGTGCCGTGCGGGTGATCAAGCCCGGCGAGAGCTGATGTGTCGGCTGCTCTGGTTGGTTCCTCTGGTCCTGTTGCAGGCCTGTGCGGGGAACCCGTTGGCGGAACAGTTGGAGCGCAGCTTCGGAGCGGTCGAGACCGATCCCGTTTCCGCTGATCAGAGTACGGCTCCCAGCACGTCCGNATCACCCCAAACCCCTGCTGCAAAGGCCGCCAAGGGCNCGATCACAACGGGCAGCCCNGCNAAAGACAGCCCCGAAAAAGACAGCCCTGCGAAAGACAGTCCTGCGAAAGTCAGCCCTTCCAAGGACATGTCCGCCGAAGGAAAGCCGAAAGCACAACCAGCAACAGCGAAAGCTCAGCCAGAAACAGCTGTTGCCGATGGGGCGGTGCCAAACAGCGAGGCGGCTGGGACCAAACCGGTCGTCAAGGTGCCCCAACCCCTGGAGCCCTATCGCATCACCATCCGCCTGGCCGGTGCTGATCCTGCGGCTCCTGCCGAGGCGGTCACCCGTGCCCTGCGGCAATCGGAGGTGACCTTTTCCGTGGAGCGGATCGAACGGGTGACGCCATGACCCACGAGCCGTTGCCCCTGAGTCGGCAGCAGGCGTTACGCCTGGTTGAAGGGGCCTATCTGGCCGCCACCACCGGGTTGATCTGGCTGGCGCTCTATTACCTGCCGGTGGGAGGGGCCCTGTTCCGTCTGGCCCTTCCGCTGCCGTTGACGTTGTTGCAGTTGCGCCGTGGAGGCCGATCCGGCGCAGAGGGCCTGCTGTTGGCTGTGTTGCTGATGACCGCACTGATGGGGCCAGTGCGTGGTCCCCTTCTGCTGTTCCCCTACGGACTGCTGGCGCTCTGGTTGGGCTGGAGTTGGGGCCGCGGCTGCAGCTGGTGGTTGAGTTGGTCCGTGGGCGTGGTGCTGGGCAGCTTCGGTTTTCTGGTGCGGGTTCTGGTGCTGTCGCTCCTGGTGGGGGAGAACCTCTGGGTGGTGATCACCCGTGCCGGTGCGGGTCTGCTCGATCGGTTGATCGCCCTGTCTCANCTGCCGATCACACCCGATCTCGCCAGCGTCCAGTTGATGGCACTCCTGCTGGTGGTGGTGCAGGAGGTGATCTATGTGCTGTCGCTCCATGCGCTGGCGTTCTGGATCTTCCCTCGGTTGCGCTCGCCGATTCCTGAGCCGCCGCCNTTGCTGCATGGACTTGTCGCCCTCGACCCCCTCTGAGCTGGGGGCTTGGCCCCAGGGCTGCCAGTCGATCGGCACCCGTTGCGACGCGCAAGCCTTGCAGCAGCATCTGACTCCCTGGCTTGAGAGGGGATCACGCTTCGATCTGCTGTTGCTGCTGGCGGCCACCCGCACCGCGGAACGGGAGGGGATTTCTGCGGCGGGGGCAACGCCCGAATCACGGCGGATGACGGCTCTCGCGGACGCGGAACTGCTGCTCCATGGACCTGGCAGCAGCGCNCGNCGCTGCCCTTTGCCTCCGCTGCCGGCTGGTGTCTCCCCCGCCCTGCTCAGCCGTGTTGCCATGACGCGACTCTCCATGCGGCCCCTGATCGCCGCCCTAGGACTGGAGCATCCGCCATCGTTTCCCCATCTGCGCCTGGAGTCCCTGCAGGCTGGACCAGCTGCCTGCCTCTCGACGGGCCGGGCCATGGAACCGGCACGGGTCAGACGCCTTTGGGAGCAGGGGATGCGTCTGGGACAGCGCTTGCAGCGGCCGCTGCTGCTGGCGGAGTGCGTGCCGGGTGGAACAACAACGGCCCAGGCCGTTCTTACTGCCCTGGGTGTGGAGGCGCAGGGGCTGATCAGCGGTAGTGCCCGACAGCCTCCTGAACAACTCAAGCGTCAGTTGGTGGATCAGGGGCTTGAGCGTGCTCAGCTGCCGATGGAACCGTCCGCACAGGCTGTTGTGGCGGCCGTCGGTGATCCCTTTCAGGCCGTTGCGGCTGGTCTGCTGGTCACCGCGCAACAGCCGGTGCTGCTGGGTGGTGGCAGTCAGATGGCAGCGGTTCTGGCCCTTGCACTGGCGTCGAGCCCGGTACCGCAGCGGAATGCATTGGCTCGTCGGGTGTTGCTGGGCTCCACGGCCTGGCTGGCCGCAGAACGCATCAGCGGTCGGCTGGACCCGGCCCTCGGATGCTTGCTTGATGCGGTGGGGCAGCGCTATGGGGTGAACCTGGCAGGCATGGCCTCTGGCGTGCGGTTTCTAGGCACTGCGGTTCAGCCGCTCAGGGATTACGAGGATGGTTTCGTGAAGGAGGGTGTTGGGGCTGGGGCTCTGCTGCTGCTGGCTCAGTTGCAGGGGCACGGCGTTCGATCCCTCGTGGCGGATTGCGAGCGCGCGATGGACCAGTTGCAGGCCTCCCCCGTAACGTCACAGCCATGACTGCTCAGGGTTTCGGCTTTGCCCTCAGCCGGCGGAGCGTTCTTCAACTGACGGCGGGCGCCGGCCTTGCGCTCCTGGCGGGNTGTCGGAGTGGATTGAAACCTCCCNAGCTGCTGTCCGCGCGTGGCACCTTGCCCAAGGCCTGGCAAGAGCAGCTGCCGTCGCCCTGGATCTCCTCCTGGCAGGAGNTGGACGANGGGGAATCAGCTGNTGCTGACACTGGCCAGGGGGGCGATCTGCTCGCCCTCAGTGATGGCTGGCTGGATCAGGTCCCGCCCGATCGGTTGCAATCCATTCAGGCCCCTTCCCTCAGTGATCGACTCGGGCCNCAGGCCAGGCGTTTTCTGGCGCAACTCGGTGATGATCGCTCCGGCCAGGTGCTGCCGGTTGGTGTCAGCCCCTGGGTGATGCTGTTTCGCAACGGTGCCGAGTGGACTCAGGCGGCTCAGGCCGGTTGGGAGGTGTTGTTGCAACCGTCGCTCACCGGAAAGGTGGTTCTGCCGGCAAGTCCCCGCTGGGTGATGGCTCTGGCCGATCGCTTGGGCGGTGGGAGCGAGCTGGGGCGGCTGCGGAGGCAGCTGCTCACCATGGATGACCGACGGGCGACCAACTGGCTGCTCAAAGGGGACGCCCGGGTGGTCGTGCTGCCCTTGCAACGCTGCATGGCGCTGCTGCGCCGGGATCCGCGCCTGACCGCCGTTCTGCCTGAGAGCGGCGCGCCGCTGCACTGGACCCTTCTGGTGCGGCCGGAAAGCACCCGAGAGCCTCTGCCGCAGATGTGGGTTGAACAGGCCTGGAAGGCTCCTTTGCGTCAAACTCTGCTGCGGTCTGGCTGGCGGGTGCCGCTGAAGCCCGTGGAGCTCAAAGCGGAGCGCGGGGCGCTGCCGGCCCCATGGCGTGATCTGTTGATGCCGTCTGAGGCCATCTGGCAGCGGTGCTGGTCCCTTCCCCCCCTTCAGGAGGCCCAGCAGATTGCTCTGCAACAACGCTGGCGCTCTTCAGCCCCATAGCCGGCGGCGGGGTGGAGCACTCAGACGCTTGTGCGTGTCTGCAAGCAAGCTCGGAATGTCCAGATTGTGGGGGCAGCGTGGCAAGCAGTCACCACATGACTGACAGGCGCTGGCATCGAGCGATTCCCACCAGTGTCCGGCGCGCCCGATCAGGTTGTAGCGCTCCTGGCAGTACGCCATCAGGTCATGGCCGAGGGCAAGGTTGCGCAACCGCAGCAGCTCGGGGATCGGAACCGCATTCGGGCATGGCAGACAGGCCTGGCACTGGCCGCAGAGGTCAGGCCCAAGGCGTTGGGCACGGAGGCTGTGCAGACGCTGCAGGCTTTCACGCTCCTGATCGGTGAGGGGGCCATCGCTCTGATGCAGCGTTGCCGCGAGCTGCAGATCCGAGGCCTGGGAGGCTCCAACGCTGAGGGTGGAGATTCCATGGGTCAACAGGTAGCGATAGGCCAGATGCAGCGGTGGGAATGGCGTGCAATCGCTGGTCAATGTCCGGCTCGGTGCTTGCAGGCGTCCACCCTTGTCGGCTGGAGAGATGGCCAGAACCCCCATGCCCTGCTTGAGGGCGCGCTGGGCGAGGTGAAGCCGTTGAGGGTCGAGCAGGTGGAGGTGCAGGCTGCAGAACTGAAAACGGTCACTGGCGATGGCCGCTGCGATCAGGGACTGGCTGCCATGACTGCTGAATCCCACCTGGCTGGTGGCACCACTCTCCACGGCCCAATCCAACAGTGCATGACCGTCCCCTTCCAGGGCCCAGGTCAGGTGTTCCGCTCGATTGAGCCCATGAATGGCCAGGTTGTCGAGCTGGTTGCAACCCAGCCGATCCAGGATGCCTCCGAGCTGTCGCTGCCCCTCCTCCAGGGACAGGCCAGGCAGAAGCTTGCTGGTGAACACCCAGCCCCCATTCGGAGCTTGGCCTGATTGCTTGAGGGCTTCTCCAAGAAACCGCTCGGCGGGGCCGTAGGCGGGAGCGGTTTCGAGGTGGTTGATGCCGGCATGAATTGCGGCATCGAGAACCTCGGCCATCTGCGCCACGGATCCGAGGGCCCGCATCGTGCCCAGGGTGAACAGGCTGACTGGCCTGCCCTGGCCGAAGGGGCGTTTCACCCGTCGTCAGATTGGTCCAGTTCCGGATCCTGTTGCGGACCGCGATCGCGCAGATGTCGCACCAGGGCTGCAGGGCTGAGGTCGTCCACGAAGCGGCTGAAGTCGCTCTGGTCCCGAGCGTCTGCCTCGGCATCAACGGCGATGGAGGCTTCCGCAACCACCTCCTCCAGCATCCAGATGCTGCTGCCGGTGCGGACCGCCAGCGCGATGGCATCGCTGGGCCGTGCATCCACCTCGATCAGGTCTTCACCCTCGTCACCGTCGTCGTCCGCTTCGGTCTGATCGGCCTGGCTGAGCTTCAGCACGGCATGGAAGGTGCTGTCCTCGATCGCGTGAATGATCACCCGGTCCAGCTCCAGTCCGCCTGCCACCAGCAGCGTTGCCATCAGGTCGTGACTCAGGGGGCGCGGCGGGTCGCTGCCCTGCAGGCCCGCCATGATGTTGTGGGCCTGGCTCTGATCAATCCAGATCGGTACCTGCCGACATCCGTTCGGGTCGCGTAACAGAACGATTGGTGTGCGGCTTGCGGCATCGAGAGCGATGCCGGCAACGCTCATCTCCACCATGGCGTCGCTCCAGGGTTGCCCGATTATGGCCATGAGGGACCGGATCGGACGAACGGCCATGTTCACGGGATTGGTGCAGGCAGTGGGACGGATTCAGCGCCGGGGAGGCGGTGTTGTCGTGGAGGGCTGCGGGGCGTTCGGGCCACTGGCTCTGGGAGACAGTGTTGCGGTGGATGGGGCATGCCTCACGGTGGCGGATTGCGTCGGCGATGGTTTTCGCGCCGATGTGAGCGAGGAGACGCTGGGACGCACCACCTTGGGCCGCAAGGCCGAACGTGGTGGTGCTGTGAACCTGGAGCCTGCGCTGCGGCTGAGCGATCGGCTCGGGGGGCACCTGGTGAGCGGACACATTGATGCCATCGGAACGGTTGAGGCGATTGAGGAGCTGCCGCAGTCCTGGCAGTTGACGTTGGGTTGGACGTCACCTCGGTTCGGGCGTTACGTCTGCGAGAAGGCGAGCATCGCCGTAGACGGCATCAGCCTCACCGTGGCGTCCTGTTCTGATGACGGCGTGCGGTTTGATCTGGCGGTGATTCCCCACACCTGGAGTGTCACGACATTGCGACACCTGGCGGTCGGGGACCAGGTGAACCTCGAAGCGGATCAGCTGGCCCGCTATGCCGAACGCCTGCTGGCGCTGGATTCAGGTGGTGCGGATCAGTCCGCGGAGACGATCTCGGCAGGCTGGCTCTCCGAGCATGGTTGGGATAGGTCGGCCTGATCGGTCGTGTCGTCGAGGGGAAGGAGCCAGATCGCACCTGAATCGCGGTGCAGCTCAATTCGGAACTCCTGTCCCGGTTCGAGTCCGAGTCGTCTGGTGTAGGCGTGGCCGATGAGCAGGTTGCCGTTGCCGTGAACGCGGGTTCGGAATTCAGCTTGGCGTCCCCGACTTCCCCCACCTGTACTGCCACTGCTGCGGGGAAGCTGCCAACCCTGGGCTTCGGCCTTGGCTTCCACCAGTGCACGGTAGAAACTCTTCTTCAGCAATCGTCCACTGGGGCCGACATAGCCACAGCCCCTGGCGATGTCATCCTCTGGCCGATTGCTCAGAGATCTTGCTTTGTCCAGCAGTTCTTTGCCGACCAGCATTACCGACACTGTTTTAATTAAATTCTGGCTCCATGCCCCTGCTCTGGCAAGGGATCAGAGCAAGTAAAGGATGACAAACAGAATCACCCAAATGCCATCCACAAAGTGCCAGTACAGCTCGGCCGCCTCTAGCGGGAAGTGATTCGCGGCTGTGATCCTTCCGCCATTGGATCTGGCCTGCCACCAGACGATCAAAATCATCAGTGCGCCAAGGGTCACATGCAGTCCGTGAAATCCTGTGGCTGCAAAGAACGTGCTGGCGTAGAGATTGTCGGTGAGGCCGAAGGGGAGGGTGAAATATTCGACCATCTGGCTGATCAGAAAGGCGATGCCCAGCCCCGCTGTCACAAGCAACCAGGACTGACATCGTCCTTTGTTGTTTTGACGGATGGCCTGTCCGGCTTTGTGAAACGTGGCGCTGCTCACCAGCAGCAGCACGGTGTTGAGGATCGGCAGCGGCAGCTCGAGTTCGTAGATGGCTCCCTCCGGCAGTGGATTCACGGCCTTGAACGTGAGATAGGCCGCGAAGAAACCAGCGAAGGTCATGGCATCCGCCACAAGGAAGGTCGCCAGGCCGAACATGCGGTGGTCGGCGTGCTCCTCATGGCCGTGGACGGCCGTCTCCTCGGAACTGTCCGGTTGCAATGGAAGGGTGGAAGTCATTTGCCGCTGCTCCAGAGATCGCGACCACTTGTGGCCGTCAGGTCAAGTTGGTCCACGGGGACGCCGTAGCCATAGGGTTCCTCCACGAGGGGGGCTTCGCCGATCCAGTTCTCAACCGGTGGTGGAGAGCTGGTGAGCCATTCGGGGGTGAGTGCATTCCATGGGTTGTCTCCAGAGGGTTTGCCGCGCAAGGCGCTCTGAACCACGTTCCACAGGAACGGAAGCGTGCTGATCGCCATCAGCAATGCTCCAACGGAGCTGATCTGATTGATCAGCGTGAATTGCGGGTCATATTCGGCAACGCGACGCGGCATGCCGTTGAGGCCCAGCCAATGCTGGGGACCAAAGCAGAGGTTGAACCCGATGAAGGTGAGGGCACAGTGCAGCCTTCCCAGGTCTTCGTTGAGCATCCGACCGGTGAATTTCGGGTACCAGTGATAGACCGAGGCAAAGATCACGAACACCGAACCGCCGAAGACGATGTAGTGGAAATGGGCCACCACGAAGTAGGTGTCATGGACATGAATGTCGAAGGGAACCTGGGCGAGGGCAACACCTGTGATCCCACCCAGCACGAAATTGACGATGAATCCGCAGGAAAACAGAACGGCGCTGTTCAGGGTGATGCGGCCTCCCCAGAGCGTGGCCAGCCAATTGAAGAATTTGATGCCGGTGGGAACGGCGATGAAGGCCGTGGCAATGGTGAAAAACAAGCGCATCCAGGGCGGAGTGCCGCTGGTGAACATGTGGTGGGCCCACACGATCAATCCCAGCACCACGATGGCCATGATCGAATACACCATCGTCACGTAGCCGAACAGGGGTTTGCGTGCGTGAACCGGGAGGATTTCACTCACTAGCCCGAAAGCCGGCAGCACCATGATGTAAACGGCCGGATGGGAATAGAACCAGAACAGATGCTGGTAAACCACAACATTGCCGCCGAGCGCTGGATTGAAAAATCCGGTGTGAGCAACGATGTCGAAGCTGAGAAGCACCAGGGTGCCTGCCAGCACTGGGGTGGAGAGAACAACCAGGATGCTGGTGCCGAGCATGGCCCAGCAGTACATCGGAAGTTGCATCAACTTCAGGCCCGGACGGCGCAGTTTCAGGATGGTGGCGATGAAATTAATGCCACCGAAGATTGAACTTCCGCCGAGCAGCAGCACACTCAGGATCCAGATGATCTGGCCAGTGGCTGGGGTGGTGATGCTCAGGGGTGGGTAGGCCGTCCATCCGGATTGAGCCGCTCCGGTGAGGAAATAGCTGGTGATCAGCATCAATCCCGCCGGAGGGATCAGCCAGAAGGCCACGGCATTGAGTCGTGGGAACGCCATGTCCCTGGCGCCGACATAGAACGGGATCAGGTAGTTGCCGAATGCTCCGTTCACCACGGGCACGATCCAGAGAAAGATCATCACGGTGCCGTGGAGTGTGAGCACCTGGTTGTAGACGTCCCGGGCCATGAAATCGGCCACGGGGCTGGCCAGCTCGGTGCGGATGGCTCCAGCCAGGGCTCCACCGATCAGATAGAAGAGGAATCCACAAACCAGGTACTGCAGGCCGATCACCTTGTGGTCGACGCTGAAACTGAAGTACCGAATCCAGCCCGTCGGTTGAAGCCGAGGGCCGGAGGAGTGGGTCTGGGGAGGGATGGCGACAGTCATCGCATCAGGCGTCGGTGAAGGTTTCGGCAGGTTTGGCGTTGCTGGTGAACCAGGCGTCCCAGGCCTCTGGTTCCTCAACAACGACCGTTGAACGCATGCCGCCGTGGTACGGACCACAGAGTTCGGCGCAGACGATTGGGTAACGGCCTGGACGGGTGGGGGTGAAGCTCAACTGGGTGGGCTGGCCTGGGATGACGTCCTGTTTGAGGCGGAATTCCGGCACCCAGAAGGCATGAATCACATCCTTGGCCTCCATGTGGAGCGTCACAGGGCGATCGATGGGGACATGCAGTTCCCCGGCTGTGATGTCGCCGTCCGGATAGTGGAAAAGGAAGGCGAATTGCATCGCCGTCACATCGATCGGCAGTGGCGCGATGGCGTCGCTGCTGGGGTTGGTGGCTGAACCTGAGCTGATGCCACCCCAGATCCGTTCCTCGGCAGCCTGTCCCATGTGGTCGTGGGCCAAAGGAACCATGCCGCCCATGCGGTCATAAATGTCGTAGCTGTACAGACCGACGAACAACACCACAACCGCTGGAACTGCGGTCCAGAAAATTTCGAGAGGGAGATTGCCCTCGATTGCGACGCCATCACCAAGCTGGCCGCTGCGTCGTCGGAATTTGATCAGGCTGAACACCAACAGGCCAACGATGCCGACAAACAAAATGGTGCCGATTGTGAAAAGAACCTGAAAAAGCTCGTCGTAAATCGGTGCATTCACACTGGCATCAATCGGCAGAAGATTGACGTTCTGGCCGATCCAGAGCCCCCCAAGCACGAGGAGCATTCCGATCACGAGAGTGAGAATGGCAGAAGGGATCTGCAAGGCTCCAGACCCTGATTTTTCCCAGCATATGGAGAGCGCCCGCGATCTCCATGGATTGTTTCTTAAGGGGCTGGTCGTGTCAGCAAAAGTGCATCGAGTGGAGCTGTTGTGTGTCGCAGTCGTCCACACAACGTGACGACAAATGCGCGATCGCTACGGTCCGGTCAAGCCCATGCGATGACCTTCAGGGAATGATTCGATGACGGCTACTTCCTCGGCTTCGGTTTGTCGACGTCTCGGCGGTGTAACGGCACATCTTGTGATCGCCGTTGTTGCACTCGTTGTCATCGGTGGTGCGACACGCGTGATGGAGGCTGGTCTCGCCTGTCCGGACTGGCCGCTCTGCTACGGATCGTTCCTGCCAGGACGGCAGATGAACATCCAGGTTTTCCTGGAGTGGTTTCATCGTCTTGACGCCTTCATCATCGGCGTCGCACTGCTGGTGATGGCCGTCGTCTCCGTGGCATGGAGACAACGGCTTCCCCGATGGCTCCCCTGGGTCAGTGTTCTGTTGGTGTTGATGGTGGCGCTCCAGGGTGGCCTCGGTGCTCTCACCGTGCTTCAGCTGTTGCCGTCCGGTGTGGTGACGGCCCATCTGGCTCTGGCATTGACCTTGGTGGCTTTGCTCAGCGCCGTCACCCAGCAATTGCTCCACCCGAACACTGGAATCCCACCCCTGGGATGGAGGCCCCTCGCCGGGAGTGCATTGCTCGCCGTCGTGGCGCAATGTCTGCTCGGTGGACGGATGGCGACCTCATGGGCTGCTCAACGCTGCCTGGCTGAGGGTGAGGCTTGCCGCTGGTTGTTTCTGCATCGCACTGCGGCGACGCCAGTGGCCGGTTTGGTGGTCACGTTCGTGTTGTTTGCCCTGGTGTCTGGTGGCTGGAGTCGGCGCCAGTGGCCGTTCCTTCTCGGTGTTCTTTTGTTGGTGTCCAGCCAGGTGGCTCTCGGCATCACCACCCTTCGACTCGGCCTCGATCAGCCCCTCGTGACCGTGGCCCATCAACTCGTTGCTGCGCTTCTTGTGGCGGTTCTGGCGGCGCTTCTGGTCCGCCGACCACCGGCGGAATCCGAGCGCCCTCTCCCCGTCGTCCTCGACCAATCCTCCTTGGAGCCCTGTCATGGCTGATGCCATTTCTGCTGTCCTGCCCACCCGTGAGCAGGTCGTCCCGTCCCGCAAGCGCATCAAACTTCCCCCATGGCTGGAGGTGGCGAAGCCGCGCCTGATTCCTCTTCTGCTCGCCACCACCCTTGGAGGCATGGCGCTCACGGAGGGATGGCCGATGTCTTCTCCGCGTTTGGTCTGCACCCTCGGAGGAGGTGCTCTGGCCTCTGCAGCAGCCGGCGTCCTCAATTGCCTTTGGGAACAGGAGCTGGATGGACGCATGGCCCGCACCAGCGGCCGGGCTCTTCCTTCCGGTCGCCTCTCCCCCACCAGCGCCTTCATCGGTGCGATCGCCTGCACCCTGGCGGGGGCGATGCTGCTGGTCAGCGGTGTGAACTGCCTGGCTGCCGGTCTCTCCCTGTTGGGCCTGTGCAGCTATGTGCTGCTCTACACGGCCTTGCTCAAGCCCAGAACGTCACAGAACATCGTCATCGGCGGAGTGGCAGGCGCCATCCCTCCCCTGGTCGGTGCTGCCGCTGCCACGGGCCATGTGAGTTTGGGCGGATGGTGGCTGTTCGCGCTGGTGATGGTCTGGACCCCAGCCCATTTCTGGGCCCTTGCCCTGTTGTTGCGGGAGGACTACCGCGCTGTCGGTATTCCCATGCTGCCGGTGGTCAAAGGGCCGGTGGTCACGGCCCGCGCCATCCGTCGCTACGGCTGGGCCACCGTTCTGCTGAGTGGTCTGGGGGTGCTGGCGCTCCCTTCCGGTGGGGTGTTCTACGGGTTGATGCTGCTCCCGTTCAACGGCCGCCTGATGCAGATGGTGAACCGCCTTTCGCTCGACCCCGACAGTCTCACGGCAGCCAAGGGCCTGTTCCGCTGGTCGATCCTCTACCTGTTCGGTATCTGCCTGTTGCTGGTGCTGAGCCGAACTGATCTCGCCACCTCTTTTGATCAACAGGTGATGGCGGCTCTCGCTCAGCTGCCATCAGCCTGATCGGTTCTTAGATTCCCGTCCCTGGCATGGGTGTGCGATGGCCCTGATTGAACTCCGTCATCTGCACAAGGTCTACGGCAGTGTGCAGGCTCTGCAGGACCTCAACCTCGAGATCCCGGAGGCCTGCCTCTANGGCCTTCTTGGCCCCAACGGNGCAGGCAAGACCACANCGCTGCGCATTCTGGCCACGCTGCTGGCACCGGATAGCGGTG
The DNA here is from genome assembly GCA_002170825.1 of Cyanobacteria bacterium TMED177. Lineage (GTDB taxonomy): Bacteria > Cyanobacteriota > Cyanobacteriia > PCC-6307 > Cyanobiaceae > Parasynechococcus. The sequence goes on along the minus strand of NHIA01000045.1, from coordinate 21,094 downwards.
AGGTTCGGGTGGATGGCATCGACGCNCTGCAGGACCCACGAGCGGTCCGCCAGCGCCTCGGTTATGTGGCGCAGGAGGTGGCGATTGACAAGATCCTGACCGGCCNAGAGCTGCTGCAGCTGCAGGGGGNTCTGTANCACCTTCAACGGCGTGAGCGGGATGGGCGGATNGCTGAACTGATCGAGCGTTTGGGCATGGCCGACTGGGTTGATCGTCGCTGTGGGACCTATTCCGGNGGCATGCGTCGACGGCTTGATCTGGCGGCGGGCCTGCTNCACAGTCCCCGCNTGCTGGTGCTGGATGAACCGACNGTTGGCCTGGACATCGAGAGCCGTTCGGCCATCTGGGAGCTGCTGCGTCAGTTGGTGGCGCAGGGCACCAGCGTGCTGCTCAGCAGTCACTACCTCGAGGAGATTGAAGCTCTGGCAGATCGCATGGCGATCATCGATGCCGGCCGGGTGATCGCTGAGGGTGCNCCTGAAGTTCTGAAGCAACAGCTCGGCGGTGATCGGGTCACCTTGCGGGTGCGTGAATTCAGCAACGCCGAGGAGGCGGAACGCATCAGCGCGCTGCTGCAACCGTTGGATGGTGTGCGTCAGGTGGTGGTGAACCGGGCCCAGGGGTACTCGCTCAACCTGGTGATCGACGGGGATGGTGTGGTCCAGTGTCTGCGCGAGCGTCTGGACAGCGCCGGTCTGCCCGTTTTCGCATTGGCGCAGAGCCGTCCAAGCCTTGATGACGTCTACCTTCAGGCCACAGGTCGGACCCTGATGGATGCCGAGTTGGCCCTGGCCGGTCAGCGGGACGTCAAACAGGAACGGCGTCAGTCCATGCGTTGATTTCGACCATCCGCTGTTTTCAACCTCCCGTGTCCACGACCTCCCGTTGATGACCTCTCCAACCCTCTCCCCCGTCGCAACCGATTCTGGGGCTGTATCTGAACTCGTGCAGGANACCCTGGCGCTCACCCGCCGTTTGTTTCTGCAGTTGACCCGACGNCCGTCCACCCTGATCGCNGGGATCCTGCAGCCCCTGATCTGGCTGATCCTGTTTGGAGCTCTGTTTGCCAAGGCGCCTGAGGGTCTGCTCCCGGGTGGGATCAGCTACGGCCGATTCCTTGGCGCGGGCGTGATTGTGTTCACCGCCTTCAGTGGGGCGCTGAATGCCGGGTTGCCGGTGATGTTCGACCGTGANTTCGGTTTCCTNAACCGNTTGCTGGTGGCGCCTCTNCGCAGCCGCAGCTCGATNGTTCTGGCCTCGGTGCTTTACATCACAGTGCTGAGCCTGCTGCAGAGTCTGGCGATCATGCTCACGGCCGCGGNGCTGGGCTACGGCTGGCCCGGCGGTGCAGGTCTGCTGCTGGTGTTGGTGACCCTGCTGCTGCTCGTGTTTGCCGTGACGGCCCTGAGCCTTGGTCTGGCCTTTGCTCTGCCGGGTCATATCGAACTGATCGCGGTGATTTTCGTGGCGAATCTCCCGCTTCTGTTCGCGAGCACGGCCCTGGCCCCCCTTTCGTTCATGCCGACCTGGCTGGGCTGGCTAGCAGCCCTNAATCCCCTTACCTTCGCGATTGAACCCATCCGTGCCGCCTATCGCGGCCCGCTGGATCTTTCAGCTGTTCTGCTGGAGGCCCCCTACGGCGATGTCACCGGCTTTGGCTGTCTAGGCATCCTTGTGATCCTCACCGCCAGCCTGTTTCTGCTGATCCGACCNCTGCTCAACCGCAAGCTGTCCTGATCCGTGTACACCTCTCCTTTCCAGCCGCCCTCNCCCCGTCAGGACGTTCTCGCTGCTCAGATCGAAGCCGCCCACGCCGCTGATGATGGTCGCCGGCTGCTGCTGTTGCGCAGCCAGTGGGTCCATCGTTTNGGTGTTGATACGTTGCCGGAGCCTCAGGCAGTCCAGAGCCNNTTNGGCCATNACNCCAGCNTGATTCAGGAGCCGACCAANAAGGAGCCGNTCAGCAAGGAGTCGANCANTANNGCANTCGNCNNANACNGNNNTNGNNGACNCNTGTNGNNNCATGACGCTTTCAGCGACATGGCTGTCAGCGATGAAGCTGTCGGTGAAGAAGCTGTCAGTGNAGAACATCCTGGCGATGACGTTGCTTCTGTCGATGCAGAATCAGATCTTGAGGTCGCTGGCACTGATGCCCCGACTGCTGAAGGGATGCCCGTGCTGCACGTTGCACTGAAACAGGTGCCGGAACCCCCGCTGACCACGCCGCGCTCCCTGCGCCGCTGGTTGGCATCAGACAGCGAGAGCGTTCCGAAGGCGTCCTGAAGTTTCGATGATTCCATCCAGTGAACGGCTTGATCAGGGTCTGATCGTTTCCGTTCAGGCTCCACCCGGATCACCCATGCGTGATCCGGACGTGATCGCCGCCATGGCTGAGGCCTCACTTCGATGTGGTGCGGTGGGTGTTCGCCTCGAGAGCCCGGAGCACATCGGTGCGGTCCGGCGGCGCTGCCCGGATGCCCTGATCATCGGGCTGTGGAAATGCACCTTTCCCGATAGTTCTGTGTACATCACGCCGGGCTGGAGAGAGATCCAGGCCGTGTGGTCTGCCGGGGCGGATGTGATCGCGGTGGATGCCACCCAGAGGCACCGGCCGGCCGGCCAGCAGCTTGATGTGTTGATCAGCCGCTGCCGCTCGGAACTGAGAGCACCGCTGATGGCGGATGTGGACAGCATCGCCAACGGTCTCAAGGCCGCTGAGCTCGGCTGTGAATGGGTTGGTACAACCCTCTACGGCTACACCGAGGAGACGTCTGGTCAGACGCCTCCCGCCCTGGCCTTGCTGCCGGAGCTCCGTCAGGAGCTGAAGACCTCGGTTCGGTTGATCTGTGAAGGTGGGATCGCCTCACCGGAGGCGGCCCGCGCCGCTCTCAAGGCTGGCGCGGACAACGTTGTGGTGGGAACGGCCATCACCGGGGTGGACCTGCAGGTGGCGGCTTACTGCCGGGGGATGGCCGGCTGATCACATCATGCCGGGCATCCCCATGCCGCCCATTCCTCCCATGCCGGGCATGCCCATGCCGCCCATTCCTCCCATGCCGCCCATCGGATCTCCACCACCCTGGGGTGCAGCGGGTTCGGGTTCCGGTTTGTCGGCGATCACCACTTCGGTGGTGATCAGCAGCGATGCGATCGAAACGGCGTCCTGAACTGCCAGACGGACGACCTTGGCGGCATCGACGATCCCAGCAGCCATCAGATCTTCGTAGGTCCCGGTCATCGCGTTGAAGCCCTGGCCACTCCGTCGCATGGTCTCGATCACAACGTCGCCGTTGTGACCGGCATTCGTGGCGATGTGGTGCACAGGGGCAACCAGCGTGCGCTGGACGATTTCCACGCCGGTGCGTTGATCACCCGTTAACTGTTCCACCAGGCTGTTCAGGCCATCTGCCAGCTGCAGCAGGGTGGTCCCGCCACCGGGGAGGATGCCTTCCTCGATGGCAGCGCGGGTGGCGTTCAGAGCATCCTCGATGCGCAGCTTGCGGTTCTTGAGCTCGGTTTCCGTAGGTGCCCCCACCTTGATCACCGCAACCCCGCCCGCCAGCTTGGCGATGCGCTCGTTCAGCTTTTCGCGGTCGTAATCGGAATCGGTAGCGTCCAGCTCCCGTTTGATCGCCGCCACGCGGTCGGCCACCGCGGCGCTGTGATCATCGGTGGCGACGATCGTGGTGTTCTCCTTGCTGATGGTGACCCGACGCGCCTTGCCCAGGTCCGCCAGTGTCACCTTGTCCAGGGTCATCGCCCGGTCTTCGCTGATCAAGGTTCCGCCGGTCAGCACGGCGATGTCGGCGAGTGCAGCCTTGCGGCGTTCGCCGAAGGATGGGGCACGGACGGCTGCCACCTGCAGCACACCGCGGTTCCTGTTCACAACAAGTGTGGCCAGGGCTTCACCCTCAACCTCTTCCGCAAGGATCAACAGGGGGGAACCGCTTTTCTGCAGCGCCTCCAGTACGGGAACCAAATCATTGATGGAACTGATCTTGCGATCCGTCAGCAGGATCAGGGGATTCTCGAATTCGCAGATCTGTCGATCTGAATCGGTCACGAAGTAGGGGGAGCTGTAACCCCGGTCAAAGGCCATGCCTTCAGTCACCTCGAGCTCTGTCGCCAGAGACTTGGATTCCTCAATGGTGATCACGCCGTCGGCACTGACGCGGTCCATGGCGTCTGCGATCATCTGCCCCACTTCCTCGTCGCCGCCGGAACTGACGGTGGCGACCTGACGGATGGCGTCTCCCGCCACGGTCTGGCTGCTGTCCCGAAGACCGTTCACCACCTGGGCGACCGCTCTCTCCATGCCGCGGCGCAGCTCCACCGGGCTGGCGCCGGCGGCGGTGTTGCGCAGTCCTTCCCGCACCATCGCTTGGGCGAGAACGGTGGCAGTGGTGGTGCCATCGCCAGCTTTGTCCTTGGTGCGCGATGCCACCTGCTGGATCAGCTTGGCTCCAAGGTTCTCGAACGGATCGTCCAGTTCGATCTCCCGGGCGATGGTGTCCCCGTCATTGACGATGTCGGGAGCACCGAATTTTTTCTCGAGCACCACGTTCCGACCGCGTGGTCCGATGGTCACGCGCACGGCATCGGCCAGGGCGTCGACTCCACGCTCGAGGGCTCTGCGGGAGTCGTCGGAGAAAGAAAGCAGTTTGGCCATGATCACAAGTCCGCCATTCGTCAATGTCCCACAGCGGTTGTGGGCAGAAACAGGGGGGCACGGTGGGGAAAGCCGAATCAGCAGCGGACCTTGGGATGTCGACAGCGGTCAATCGCATTAAGGTCCGCCCATGGGTGAAAACGGCACGCTGTTCTTTGTCCTGATGGCTGGAATGGCCGGCACCATGGCGTTGGTTTACGTCCCGTTGCGGATCTTTCTCACGGCCACGGCCCGAAGCAGGCGGCTGCGCCTGCTGCAGCGGATCCGCCGCCTGCGTGAGCAATTGGCGCAGCCTCTGGATTCGTGAGCGATCAGGCCATCACCATGCCGCCGTCCACCTGCAGCACTTGTCCGGTGATGTAGGCCGCTGCTGGGTCAGCGGCGAGGAAGCGCACGGCGCCGGCGACCTGCTCCTGTGTCCCGAATTGCCCCAAGGGAATGTCCTTGAGGATTGCGTCGGCATCGAGATCCTTGGTCATGTCCGTGGCGATGAACCCCGGTGCGACGGCATTGACGGTGATGCCCCTGCTGGCGAGCTCCTTGGCGGTGCTGCGGGTCAGGCCGATCACGCCGGCCTTGGCGGCGGCGTAGTTGGCTTGCCCGGCATTGCCCATCAGGCCCACCACGGAGGTGATGTTGATGATGCGACCGCTTTTCTGCTTCAGCATCGGCCGCGCAACGGCACGGCTGCACAAAAACACGCCGGTGAGGTTGAGATCGATCACCGATTGCCAGTCCGGGGTTTTCATCCGCATCAGCAACCCGTCGCGGGTGATGCCGGCGTTGTTCACCAGCACATCGAGGCGTCCACTCCGTTCCAGCACGGTTTTGATCAGTCCATCCACCTCGTCTTCCATGGCCACGTTGGCTTGAAGGGCGTAGGCCTGGCCTCCCGAAGCCGTGATGGTTGCGACGACCGCTTCGGCAGCGGCGGCTGAACTCGAGTAGTTCACCACCACCTCAGCTCCCGCCTCTCCCAGGGCAAGGGCGATGGCTTTGCCGATGCCTCGTCCTCCCCCTGTCACCAGAGCGGTCTGACCGGCGAGGAATGCGGAGGGGGCCATGGCTGCTGGGGAGATCGATGGATCGTAGGGATGCACCCGGAATCCCCTTAAACCGGCATCGGTTCCAGGGCATCACCCAGTTGGGCCTGAAACTGCTGCAGTTGCTGCCGGCTTCCCAGCACGATCAGCAGTTGTCCAGGCCCGAGACGCCTGTCCCCGCCTGGGTTTGCAATCATGCGTCCCTGATCCCGAATGGCCAGAACGAGCGCACCACTGCGTCGTCCCAGTTCCAGTTGCGACAGGGTTTTGCCCCGAATCATTCCCAGTCGCTCCGGATCGCTGCGCAGTTGAAATTCCTCAATCTCGTAATCCGACCCCGCCAGCAGCTCCATGAAATTGAGGGCCAGGGGGCGGAGCGCAGAGGCGGCCATCACCCGTCCTCCCGCCACATACGGGCTCACCACGGCGGTGGCCCCCGCCAGGCGCAGCTTCACCGCAGCTTCATCGCTGTTGGCCCTGGCGATGAGACGGCAGGAGGGTTGAAGTCCACGGGCGCTCAGCACCACATACAGATTCGATGCATCGCCAGTGAGGGCTGCCACCAGGCTGCGACAGCGTTCAAGTCCCGCATCCAGCAACGTTTCATCGAGGGTGGCATCGGCCTGGAGCACCTGAAGGCCGTTGGCTTCTGCAATGTCCCTGCGGTCCGGGTCCGTCTCGATCACCACCACAGGAACCTGATCCCGTTGGAGTTGGGCGGCGATCTCCTTGCCCATGCGTCCGTAGCCGCAGAGGATCACATGGTCATGAAGGCTTTCCAGCATGCGATGGATGCGGAACTCCTGCAGTCTGCGGAAATAGCCCGCGTCTTTCAGGCCAAGAACGCGCTGAATCGCCAGTTGCACCACCACCAGCCCACCCACCACGATCAGCACGGTCACCAGGCGACCGGCGGGTGAGAGGACCTCCACTTCGCCGTAACCAATGGTGCTGATCGTGATCAGCACCATCCACAGACAATCTCCCCAGTCCCAGCCTTCCGTGAGGCGGTACCCCATGGCACCGGCCACGATCACCGCCGCCAGTGCGCTCAAGGGGCCACGCCAGGGGGCTGCCAGCAGTCGCAGCTGGCGGCGGCTCGTCCGTCGGCGGGAGCCTTGTGCCATCAATGGCGATCAGAAGCCCAGAGCACGCAACACCTCCTCTTCGCTCAGTCGGTGGAGCTCTCCGGCTGTGCCGATGCAGCGCAGATCATCTCGACTGGGCAACACATCCGCAGTGGCGCCCATGGCCACCAGCGGTGTGCCGGCATAGACAGCCAGCTGCTGCGTCACAGGGCAGCTGCTGAGCACCACGTCGGAACTGGCCACCGCCGCAGCGCGACGGCGCACGGAGAGCCCCGGGCTGAGCCGGCTGGATCGCAGGCCGTTCAGGCGGCTGGCGATGGCATCAGGCAGGGCCGTCCAGCGCTCGTCCGGCCAGTCGTCCTGGCTGCCGTTCGGAGCCAGCAACAACAGAGGACCGTCGCCGGGAGGGAGTTCCGAGCGGGCCGCATCGAGATCGGTGCTGCTCAGTGAAAGGCGGAAGCCATCGGCATCCAGCGCAACTCCCAGGGGTTGCAGGTAAGCCTCCAGACGTTGGGCGGGCCAGCCGTCGGTGGGGGAGACGCGTTCGGTGCTGGAAAACCCGCTTGTCGCAAGCCGCGTTGGGATATGGCTCATCGACAGCATCAGATTGACCTGCTGCCCTTCGACGAAATTGAGGCAGACCTGGAAGTCCGGTTCCCGCACGCAGCCCAAGAGATTGGTCCAGTCCGCCAGGGAGGGGCCGGCCTCAAAGTCGAAGGGGATGATTTTTTCGAGCTGGGGCAGCAGTTCCCATGCGCCGCGACAGGCCGGTGAACAGGCCACCTGGAGTTTGCCTCCAACGCTGTCGCAAAGACTGGCCAGGGCCGGCAGCCGATCCAGCTGCACGGTCATCGGCCCGGGGCTGAGAGCAAGAACTCGCATCGACTCGCCGCAGGGCGCGTTGCGAGCTGATTGTATGGAGGCCGTTTCAGCCTGCCTGGAGCAGGAGTCGCTTGTGCATCTGTTGATTGCGGCAGCTGGCAGTGGTCGTCGCATGGGCGCAGATCGCAACAAGCTGTTGCTGTCTCTGGCTGGCCGGCCTGTCATCGCCTGGACGCTGCAGGCGGCTCTGGCCGCCGAGCGGATCAGCTGGATCGGTGTGGTGGGTCAGGAAATGGACCGCAGCGCGATTCTTGCCCTGGTGGAGGGTGCCTCCAAACCGGTGCATTGGATCCAGGGGGGCAGCACCAGACAGGAGTCGGTTCTCCGGGGACTGGCTGGGCTGCCGGCGGATGCCGAGCAGGTTCTGATTCACGACGGTGCGCGCTGTCTGGCCGAGCCGGCACTGTTCGATCGCTGTGCGGATGCTCTGGCGGGTGGTCGGGCGCTGATCGCGGCAACGCCGGTCACCGACACGATCAAGCGGGTGGACGGCGAGGGCGTGATCACCGCAACCCCCGATCGTTCGGAACTGTGGGCGGCCCAGACACCGCAGGGATTTCAGGTGGATCAGCTGCGCCAGGGCCACGCCGAAGCGCAGGCCAAGGGTTGGAGCGTTACCGATGACGCGTCGCTGTATGAGCGTCTCGGCTGGCCGGTGCAGGTGTTGGACGCCGGACCGGCCAACATCAAGGTCACGACGCCGTTTGATCTCACCGTGGCGGAAGCTGTCCTGGCCCTCAGGACACAAGACTGAGCTCCCCGCGATCCCCGTCCAGGCAGGCCAGATCGCCCAGGGGCAGTGCGGCATTGCCGCAGACGTGACCCACGGGCAGGTCCATCACAACGGGCAGGTCCAGGTCCCCCGTGCGTTCCTGCAGGACATCGGCCAGGCTGAAGCTTGTGTGATCGGCGTCCGGGGTGTCGCACGCCTCGAATCGCCCGAAACCAATGCCGGCGAGCGATTGCAGGGCTCCGCAGAGGCGCCAGTGCGTCAGCATCCGGTCGATGCGATAAGGCGCCTCGCTCACGTCCTCGAGGATCAGGATCGCTCCGCGCAGGTCCGGCATCAGCGGGGAACCGAGCAGGTGGCTCGCCACCGTGAGATTGGCCACCAACAGCGGTCCGGTTGCCTTCCCCCGGCCCCGAGGTTCCCCGCTCAGCTGGGGCAGTGGCTCACCGAACAGCAGTCGCCGCAGCCGCTCACGGCTCCATTCCGGTTCTGTCGCCAAGGTGGTGAGCAGGGGTCCGTGCACGCCACCGGCGAAGCCAGCAGCGAGCCGCGCCAGCAGCAGGGCGGTGACATCGGAGAACCCCAGCAGCCAGCCGGGCTTCCAAGGAACGGGCCGCTCCAGCAACCGCGCAGCTCCCCAGCCCCCTCGTGCACAGGCCAGCAGAGGCGCGGTCTGGGTCAGATCGCTGAACCGCTCACCATCCCGGCCTGCCAGATATCCCCAGCGCCGATCCGCCACGGATTGCTCCAGGGCAATCAGCCCCCAGCTCTCAAGGATCGACAGGCCTTCCAGAAGGCGTTGGTCGTCATTGAGTGCTGAGCTCGGTGCCACGGTGGCGACGGCATCGCCGGATCGCAGCGGGATCGCGGGTTGCAGGTTGATCATCCCGGCAGGCTGCGGCTGACCATGAGACCAACGAGCAAAAGGCTTCCCAGCTGAACCTGGCGGCGGAAGTGGAGTCCGAACCGGGCCATGCCCGCGGTGGTGCTGTTGAGGGGCTGGCAACTGTGTTGCATCAGCACGGATGCGACCAGCCAGAAGGGCCAGAACAGCAGGCCAACCCCGGCGCTTGCTGCAGCCGTTGCCAAGGCGATGGCGGTGATTCCGTAGCAGACCCGGACGGTGCTGACCCCATGCTTGCCAAGGCTCAGGGCACTGCTGTTGAGTCCGATCGCCCGGTCATCGCGTTGGTCTGCCATGGCGTAGACCGTGTCGAATCCGAAGGTCCACAGAACCGTCGCCAGCCAGCAACCGATCAGGCTCGGATTCAACCAGAGGCGTTGCTCTGCCGCGGCCCAGGGGATCAGCACGGCAAACCCCCAGCAGATGGCCAGGATCGCCTGGGGGTAGGCAAACCAGCGCTTGGCGGATGGGTAGAGCAGGATCGGCGGCAGGGCCAGCACCGCTAGCTGCAAGCAGAGTTGAAGGCTGCCTGCATCGAGGCTGAGCACCACCGCCAGACTCAGAACGAGCATCAGCAGCAGCAGGGTGAGGGCGGCACCGATCCCGATGGCCCCCCGCGCCAGGGGACGGGATTTGGTGCGTTCCACCTGGCTATCAAACCGACGGTCCCACAGGTCATTGGCCACGCAGCCTGCACCGCTCACCGCCAGCCCCCCGATCACGATCTGCAGCAGCAACGTCATGGACGGCGGCGCTGATGGAGACAGCCAGAGGCTCCAGCCTGCGGGGATCAGCAGGATCAGACGCCCGGTCGGCTTGTTCCAACGCAGCAGCTCAAGCCATGGACCGAGGCGTTGATGAAAGCTGGTCACAGTGCGCTGAGATTTGAAGAACCCTAGTCAGCGTCTGGCGTGATCGAACATGAATGGCAGAGTGGATCGACTTCCGGCCAGGACCGCGATGCTGGACGCTGTCTCCGAACCCCAGTCGCAGACGGATCCTCAGATCATCCTGAGCTCGGGGCGGACGCGTCGTGTCGCTGCCATCGACATCGGTACCAACTCGACCCACCTGCTGGTGGCGTCGGTGGACACCACGCTGCGCACCTTCAGCATCGAACAGGCGGAGAAATCCACCACCCGCCTGGGGGAACGCGACCCGGAAACGGGTGAACTCACCGCTGCGGCGATGCAGCGCAGCTACGACACACTGCGCCGGTTCCGTGACCTGGCGAACAGCCATCAGGTTGAACAGATCGTCACCGCCGCCACCAGTGCGGTACGAGAGGCTCCGAACGGCCGGGATTTCCTTCAGAAAATTCAGGATGGCCTGGGACTGGAGGTTGATCTGGTCAGCGGTCCGGAGGAGGCGCGGCTGATTTACCTGGGTGTGCTGTCCGGGATGTCCTTTGGTGATCGTCCGCATCTCCTGCTGGACATCGGCGGTGGATCCACGGAGTTGATCCTGGCGGACGGTCGCGATGCCAGGGCGCTCACCAGCACACGGGTGGGTGCGGTGCGGCTGCAACGGGATTTCGTCAAGGACGACCCCATCCCACCGCAGCGCCGCTCCTTTCTTCAGGCCTTCATCCAGGGGTCTCTGGAACCCGCCGTCGACAAGGTGCACCGACGGATCAAGCCTGGGGAGATCCCAGTGCTGGTCGCCACCAGTGGCACCGCGATGGCCATCGGGGCACTCGCTGCCAGTGAGGACGATCGCCCTCCGCTGAAGCTGCACGGTTACAGGGTGTCGCGCCAGAGGCTCGATCGTGTTGTCGACAAGTTGGTGACGATGACTCCGGATCAGCGGAGGGATCTCTCACCGATCAACGACCGCCGGGCCGAGATCATCGTGCCTGGGGCCCTGATCCTGCAGACGACGATGCAGATGCTGGGGGTTGATGAGCTTGTGCTGAGCGAACGGGCTCTCCGCGAAGGTCTGATCGTGGACTGGATGCTCCGCCATGGGTTGCTGGAGGATCGCTTCAGTTTTCAAAGCAGCATCCGCCAACGCACCGTCATCCATCAGGTGCAGCGCTTTGCCGTGAACCAACACCGTGCTGAGCGGGTCGCTGCCCATGCCCTGACCCTTTACGACAGCACCAGGGGGGTGATGCATCAGGACGATGGACAGGGCCGGGAGTTGCTGTGGGCCGCGGCAATGCTGCACGCCTGTGGTCAGCACATCAATCTCAGCGCTTATCACAAGCACTCCTGGTACCTGATCCGTCACGGCGAACTGCTCGGTTACTCAGAGGCTGAACATCTGATGGTGGCGGCCATCGCGCGGTATCACCGCCGCAGTCTGCCCAAGAAACGGCACGACTCCTGGCAGGCTCTGGTCACCCGAGAGAACCGACGACTGGTCAGTGACATGGCGCTGATGCTCAGATTGGCGGCAGCCCTGGACCGTCGGCCGGAGCCGGTGGTGAAATCACTCCAGATCGAGACATCTCCCGGTGCTCTCCATCTGGTGCTGGTTCCGGAGCGGTTGAACCAGAATCTCAGCCTTGAGCAGTGGAGCCTCGAGAGTTGTGCTGAGGTGGTGCGCGAAGCCTCTGGAGTGAAGCTGAGGGTCAGCGTTCAGGGCTGAGGAAGCCCCAGAGGAACGCTCTGCGTTTTCGACGCAGGTTCGTCCTGGCTCATGGGAATGGGTGATGGCGAACGCTGGACCAGCAGCAGGGCTGACCCCACCACCAGAACGGTCAACAGCACCCCCATCCCGGTCAGGAAGGACTTGGATTGGAGGAAACCCGATGAGCTGGCCGATGGTCCGCGAAATGGTGGCGTCCGAGGGGTTCCTGCCGCAGGTTGGCTGAGATCCCCCAGTGCATCGACGAGGGCATCGGCATCAAGCCGAAGATGGCCACCCAGGCGCCGCACCATCGCCTTGACGAACACAGGCTCAGGCAGGCGTTGCAGTTCGCCGTTCTCCAGGGCCTCCAGCTGTTCACAGCCCATGTGCAGCCGATTGGCCAGGTCGTCCCGCGTGATCGATCGTGCTTCCCGACCGAGACGAATGGCTTGGCCAACCGTTTCGAGCCCTGTTTTTTCGTCGTGTTGTTGGCTGCTGCCGCTCATCGAGAGGCGCGTTTCAAAACAGTCGGAAGATAAGGCCATTCCTGTGGCCTGACAGAACTCTGATCAACAGCGGATTGCAGCGCCTGAGTGGACGCAAGAATGTTCAATGAATGGGCGATACTGGATTCGAACCAGTGACCCCTTCCGTGTGAAGGAAGTGCGCTACCACTGTGCTAATCGCCCGCACAAATTGATCTTAAACCACCACCCTCAGCGTCTTGGCCTGAACAGGTGGTCGTGATCAGGGGAGTAAAGACGGGACCGTTGTTCACCCCCTCGCAGTGCAGGGCTGACCAGATACAACGTGGTCCGAATCAGTTGGCGGTCCTGGCTGACCCGTGCCATCTCCCTGAGGGGGACAACGGTGATCCATTCATCCGGCCAGCTCACTCGGTGGGCAATCGCGACGGGCGTGTCATCGGGATAGTGCCGCAGCAGGGTCGTCTGAACCTCCTCCACATGACGCGCACTGAGATACAGGCAGAGGCTGGCTCCCAAGGCAGCCAGATGGTCCAGTTCCTCTGAAGCCGGCACCCCGGTGCGTCCCCCGGCACGGCCCAGAACGATGGTCTGAACAACGCCGGGGATCGTGAGTTCACTGGAGAGGGCCGCGGCTGTTGCCTGGTAAGCACTCACCCCGGGCACCACCTCAACCGGGATCTCGGCATCGCTGAGGGCACAGATCTGCTCATTGATGGCGCTGTAGAGAGCGGTGTCGCCATCGTGCAGCCGCACCACATGGGCTCCCTTGCGTTGCCGATCGATCAGCAACGGAATCACCTCTTCCAGGGTGAGTGTGCTGGTGCGGATCGTTTCGCAGTGATCTGGCACCAGCTCCGTGATCTGCGGGCAGACCAGGGAATCGGTCCAGATCAGCACATCGGCCTGTCGCAGACGTTCCGCCGCTCTGAGCGTGAGCAGATCGGCGGCTCCTGGACCGCTTCCAACGAAGCAGACCGGGTGGGTCAGCTGTTGGTTTGATTCGGCAGCGACCGACGACGTTGATACAACCACCACAGGCCGATTCCACCCAGAACCATCAGCATGGCACTCATCAACTGAGCGATGCGGAAGCCCCCCTCACAGGTGGGAGGCAAGGCGCCGACGCAGAGTGGATCGATGCGCAGCCCTTCAATCCAGATCCGTCCAAGGCTGTAGCCGATCAGGTAGGTGCAGCTCAGTGCTCCGGATGGAAGGGCCAGGCGGTTGGTGGCCGCAAGCCGGAACAGCACGATCAGCAGCACGAAGAGCGCAAGGTTCCAGAGCGACTCGTACAGGAACGTGGGGTGAAAGGTTTCCGCATCGGCGTAGATCGCCGGGCGGTTGGCGTAGGGAATGAACAGCTTCCAGGGCAGGTCGGTTGGGACTCCAAACGCTTCGGAATTGAAGAAGTTCCCCCATCGACCGATGGCCTGACCCAGGGCGACGGATGGAACCAGCACATCCAGAACATCAAAGAACGGCTGACGACGCCACCGGCAGAACAGAATCAGCGTGAGGGTTCCGGCGATGAGCGCTCCGTGAATGGCAATGCCCCCTTCCCAGATGGCGAGTGCCTTGATCGGCTGGTCCGCGTAGTTATGCCACTCAAACGCCACGTAATAAATGCGTGCGCCCAGAACGGAGAACAGCACCAGCAGGGGCAGCAGGTCGCTGATCAGGCCGTTCTCCAGCTTGCGCTCCTTGGCCAGGCGACTCGACAGGTTCAGTCCGATCAGCACTGCGGCTGCGATCAGCAGGCCGTACCAGCGAAGCGTGAGGGGCCCAAACTGAATCAGCTCGGGCCCGGGGGAGGTGAACATCCCGATCAGAAGTTGCCTTCAGCAGCCTGAACCTTTTCAATCTGTCTCTTCTTCAGCACCAGCATGATCTGGGCCAGAGCAACAGCTGCGAAGAACGCCAGCAGGCCATAAATCCGAACGGGATTCTGGAGAACGATCTCCGCATCCACCTGCCCGAAACCACCCACGTTGGGGTCATCGGTCAACGGGGCGCCGGCCTCAACCGAATCACCCACGCTGATCAGCAGCTGAGGGCCAACGGGGATCGTATCGCTGGTGCTGGATCCGTCGGCGGCTTGGATCGTCACCACACTGGCGCCGTTCTCTCCGGGTTCAACGGCAGCAATGGTGCCGGCAGCGGAGGCGGTGAAGACGGTGTTGTTGCTCTTCTCACCGGTGGGGTACACCTGGCCGCGGCCACGGTTGCCACCAACGTGGATCTGATATTTGCCGAAGTGAATGTTGCTGTCGGTTGCAGGGTCAGGTGACAGCAGGGGGAAGACCACTTCCTGATGCTGATCACCGGGAATGGGACCCACCAGCAGGATGTTGGGCTGATCGTCGCTGTACTGGCTGAAGTACACCCCTTCGGTTTCCTCACGGATCTCGTCGGTCCAGCGGTCCTGCGGAGCGAGGGTGAAGCCATCAGGAAGCATCACCACGGCTCCGACCTGGAGGCCCACATCACTCCCGTCGGCTCCGATCTCCTGCAGTCCGTCCTCGTAGGGGATCTTGATGCTGGCGGTGAAGACGCTGTCCGGAAGGACGGCCTGCGGCACTTCCGCCTGGGTGAGCTTCTTGGCCAGGTGGCAGTTGGCGCAGACGATCTTGCCGGTGGCTTCCCTTGGACTGTCGTAGTTCTGCTGTGCCCAGAAGGGGTAGGCCCAACTGGTGGCGGGTGCGATCAGCAGGGTCAGGCCGAGAACCAGCGATCCGAGCAGGAGGGAGAGGTGGCGACGCATGGAACGTTGAGGGGAGGGGTGCAGGCGTTGGGGGAAGGTGTCAGGCCCACCAGGGCTTGTCGCCCGTGCGGAAGTCGGTCTCGGTCCACTGGCTCACGAACACGTTGTCGTTCTCAACGTTGACGTTGGCGAGGGCCAGGGAAAGGGGAGCGGGACCCCGCACCACCTTGCCGGTGGCGTCGTACTGGCTGCCGTGGCAAGGGCACATGAATTTGTTGGCACCGCTGTTCCAGGGCACCACGCAGCCAAGGTGGGTGCAGATGGCGTTGATGCCGTAGCTGCCGATCGCATCGGCACCCTCAACAATCAAGTAGGTGGGATCGCCCTTGAGGCCCTGAACAAGGCTGCGGTCTCCTTCGGGATGGGACGCGAGCCAGCCGGTGGCGGTGATCGCATTGCCCAGCTCATCCTTGGCTGTGGTTCCACCACCACCGCCGGCGGCCCGAGGGGGGATGAAGTAATTCACCACCGGGTAGAGCGCACCGAGTGCGACGCCGGTAACGGAGCCGAAGGTCAGCAGGTTCATGAACTGCCGACGACCCATTCCGGGCACATCGCTCGAGGAAAGTTGGGTCATGACGGACTGTCATCCAGCACGGATTGGGGATCATTATGGGTGCTGAATGGCCTGTCAAGCTTTGCAACGACTGACCTTTTCGCTTCCCACGCAGAGCCTCATCTGTGCTTGACCTGCCGGCCGACGACCCGTCCAGGCCCCTCGGAGTCGAGGAGCTGATCACCTGCCTACGCCAGCGCTGGCGGGCCACTTACGACCTTCAGCTGGTGGTGCGGCGGCAGCGTCTCTACCTGCAGGTGATGTGGGCATATCTGGAGCAACAGTCGTTTCCGATGGACGAAGCGGCCTATCGGGTGCATGTGGCTGAAGTGCTGGATGTTGTGAATCGTCTTGGTCTGGCGCCTGAAGTGCGCCGTTGGCTGGCGTCCACCCGCGACAAACCACGGCTCGGCAAGGCCCTCAGCCTGCCTTTGGAGGCTGAGGGACCCGAATCCGAAAGCCTGCTCAGGGAGTTTCTGGTCTGAGGGTCTCGGTCAAGGCCACCAGCCCCACGCCGATCAGAAACAAAGCCGTGATGGCGCTTGCCAGCAGCAACATCGTGATCGGGTCTGTTGATGGGGTCAGCACAGCGCCGGCCAGGGCTGATCCGAGCACCACCCAACGCCAGGCGCCAAGCATGGATCTCCATCGCACCAGACCGAGAACTCCCAGCAGCAGCTGCAACACCGGCAACTGGAAGGCCAACCCTGTGGCCAGCATCAGCAGCAACACGAAGTCGAGGTAGCGCTCGATCGACCAGAGCGGTTCCACCACATCAGCGCCGTAGCTCACCAGGAAGCGCAGCGCTGCCGGCACCAGGGCCCACCAGGCGAAGGTGATGCCCGCCAGAAAGAGAACGGCTGATCCGGCCACGGCTGGTGCGATCAACCGCTGTTCCCGAACGGTCAGTCCCGGGAGAACGAAGGCCAGCAGCTGGAACAGCACGTAGGGGAGTGCCAGGGTGAGCCCGGCATATCCGGCCACCTTGAGCGAAACGAACAGGAACTCACCCGGAGCCAGCTGCAGAAAGTGGATGCCGCTGGCTGGGGCCTCCAGCAGTCTCACGAGGGGTTTCACCCCAAGCAGACAGGTCACGGCCCCCAACACCACGGCTAGCAGGCTGCGCAGCACCCGTTGACGCAGCTCCTCGAGGTGATCAGTGAGGGGCATCTCCACCTCGTTCGGCAGCGCGTCGTCCTGCCGGGCCGTCTTGATCCGGATCGGGGGAGGGGGATTCAGAACGGGGCCGTCTGAGCTGTCGGGCACGGGGTGGAGCGGTGGTCCGGCCGACGGGTCAGCCCTTTCGTGCTTTCAGGCTAGGAGCATCAAGGTCCTGCAGTCTGGTTTCGGCGGCCTGCGGCACCCCCCAGCTCACTTCGCCACCGCCATGGCGGACGGTGCCGGGCCCGGCACCGGCAATGCGTTGCAGCCGCTCGGTTGGAACCATCACCACAGGCACCCGCACGTTGCCGCGGGCCCGGCTGAAGTAGGCGGCCAGATCGCGGGCGAGCTGGAGATCGTCCTCGTCCGCCACACCAGCCGAACTCTTCAGCACCACATGGCTGCCGGGGCATTCCTGGGCATGAAACCAGAGGTCCCCGCTGCGGGCTTGCCGCAGGCTGATCCAGTCGTTCTGCCGATGGTTGCGGCCCACCTGGAGCAGCAGACCCCCGGGACTGAGCAGCTCCAGGGGCTGGGGGGTGTGCTGCTGTTGTTGCCGACGTCGCTCCTGACGCCCCACTGGATTGAGCAGTTCGTCCAGCTCCCGCCGCAGACCATCGAGGGCGTCAAGCCGCGTGATCGTGTCCTGCCAGCTGGCGGCCTGCAGGTCGTCCATGAAGGCCTCACTCCCATCAATTAACTGCAGGCGCTCGCTGTGGTGTCGGATCCGCTCGTCCAGCACGGCGACGGAGCGTCGCAGCTTGCGGGCGCGGCGGTACAGCTTCTGGGCCTGATCCACCTGCTCCCGGCTTGGCGCAGGCAGGCAAAGCAGGGCATCGGCCTGTTGCTGAAGCGCCTCGCTGTCGTTGCAGACCTCCAGGCGCTTCTGCTGATCCAGCAGAGCCAGTTCCTCCTTGCTGCGCCAGCGCTTCAGCCGTTGGCGCAGCTCGTCGCCGGCTCGGCTGAGGACGCGGGCGTCGATTCGCTCCTGATACCAGTGGCCAAGGGCCAGGGCGAGACCGTCCTGTCGATGGTCATCGGGGCTGCTGGACCAGACCCTGTAGCCGCCCTCTTCGTCCCAATCGAGCCGGAACCGCTCAGTTTCAAGGCAGTGCAGCCAAGCCTGCCAATGCCGGTACAGGTCGGTCCAGGCCGCTTGATCGATGGTCTCCACGGAGGTCGAGAGCTGCGGTGCAGCCAGTTGATGGGCCAGGGGAGGGCTGATGCCCTGATAGGTCTGCTGGAGGGCCTTGCGCAGGGGGATCGGCAGCAGTCGCAGGCGGTCGCGCCAACGTTCGAAGCCTTCGGCGGAGCTGGGTGCCAGCCCCTGCAGCCCCGGTGGCGGCACATAGGCATCACCCGTGCTGATCGGTCGCACCCTGGATTGGTGATCGCGCACCTGACGACCGAGGGCGATGACCTGGCGACGCTGATCAAGCAGCAACAGATTGCTGTGGCGACCCATGAGTTCAAGCACCACCACCCGCTGCACGGGATCGCCTGGACGCGGAGCCAAATGAAACTCCACCACCCGCTCAAATCCCGATTGCACCAGGTCCGTGAGCGCCATCTGGCGAAGGCTGTGCTGGATCTGTTGGGCGAGGGTGCTGCCGGCTCCAAGGCGGCGCGGCGGCGGGATCTGCACCAGCCGTGGTGCATCCGCCTGCCAGCTCAGTTCCAGCCAGAGCATTCCCTTCAGGCTGCGGAACCCGAGCTGCAGAGAGGCGGCATCCGGTTGCTGGGCTTTTTCGAAACGGCTGGGCAGCAGCTGGGGACGCAGATCGCTCAACACCGCCCGCAGGGTGGTGAGATCCATCAGCTGCAGCCGTGCCGTGGTGCTCACCCGTGCTCCAGTGGGGTTCCTACTCTGCTGGCCCACGATGAGTCTGTGATGGCGGTTGGAACGGGCACCCTCACGGTGATCACGGGGCCAAGCGGTGTCGGCAAGGGCACCTTGGTGCAGCGGCTGCTGCAGCGGCACCCGAGCATCTGGCTGTCGGTGTCCGCCACCACCCGCTCGCCACGGGAGGGCGAACGCGATGGCGAGAGCTACTTCTTCCACAGTCGGGATCGCTTCGACGGCCTGGTGGCGGAGGGTGGATTGCTCGAGTGGGCTGAATTTGCCGGCAATTGCTACGGAACGCCGCGTGCTCCGGTGGAGCAGCAGCTGGGGCAGGGACGACCGGTGCTGCTGGAGATCGAGCTGGAGGGAGCACGGCAGGTGCGTCGCAGCTTCCCCAGCGGATTTCAGATCTTCCTGGCTCCCCCCAGCTTCGAGGAGCTGGAACGTCGGATCCGGGGACGAGGCACCGACGCCGAAGAAGCGATTCAGCGCCGACTGTCACGGGCGCGGGAGGAGCTCCAGGCCCAGGATGAATTTGATGCTGTGGTGGTGAACGACGATCTGGAGCGCGCGCTCACGGCACTTGAACAGTTGATGGCACTGCGCTGAGCCATCAAAAAAGGCCCCTTGCGGGGCCTGATGGTTACGAGAAGCGCGCTCGCGGATCACATGGGGTGGAAGAGCAGGTCGGGGAAGAAACGATTCCACTCAATAAGGATCCCTGCGGTCAGGGTGAACCAGATGGCGGCAACCACTGGAGCGGTGGTGAGAAATTTCTGCATGGGATTCGGTGACGGGAATGAGGTGAAACGATCAGCGGGGGGAGACGGTGACCTTGTCGTCGTCCTCGAGCAGGCGACCACTGGTGAATTCTCCGAAGGCGGCCAGGGGCCATGTGGCTGCCGCGAGAAGGCTCTTGAAGGCAATACCGAGATCGATCTGGATCTCATTCATCGCAGCGTTCTTGCCGCGGGTGGCCTTCAGGTACTCACGACCGGCCCAGCCGATGCAGCCTGCCACGTACAGGAACATGATCCCGGGGTAGACGAAATCGCCGGCGTGGCTCCAGCGGCCGTCAACGATCAGGTGGGGCAGGCCGTCGTCACCGCAGGAGGCCTGGCTGTACATCTCAAAGCGAGCCTTGGCCTGGGGCGTTGTGGCGGCAGCGGCACGCTGCTGGAAGCGGGCGCTTTCAGCGCAGGGGGTCAGGCCGGCCACGTCAGCCTTGGCGACGGGGGCGAAACCGAACACCAGGAGGGCCGAAAGCAGGGCGGCGAAGAGACGACGCATCGGATCGATTCCTGTTTGGTAGCTGCCCACAAGGGGGCAGGATGTCACATGCGGACAGTAGGGGAGGCCCCTCACCTCGATGCCATCGGTCCTTGCCCTCGAAACAAGTTGTGACGAGTCGGCGGCTGCTCTGGTGCGTCTCCACGGCGATGGCCGGCTGGAGGTGGAGTCCTCCCGAATCGCCTCGCAGGTTGAGGAGCACGCCCGCTGGGGTGGTGTTGTTCCTGAGATCGCCTCGCGTCGCCATGTGGAGGCCCTGCCCGGACTGATCGGGGCGGTGCTGGAGCAGAGCGGACGGACGTGGGATGAGGTTGATCTGGTGGCGGCCACCGTGGCCCCCGGCCTGGCCGGTGCACTGATGGTCGCTTCGGTCACGGGCCGGACCCTGGCCGCCTTGCACGGCCGTCCCTTCCTGGCGGTTCACCACTTGGAAGGCCACCTGGCATCGGTGCACCTGGGTGCGCAGCGGCCGGAATTGCCCTATCTGGTGCTGCTGGTGAGTGGTGGGCACACCGAATTGATCCGGGTGGAGGCCGACGGAGGTATGGAGCGCCTCGGCCGCACCCACGACGATGCTGCAGGCGAGGCGTTCGACAAGGTTGCCCGTCTTCTGGCGTTGGGTTACCCGGGCGGGCCCGCCATTCAGGCCGCGGCGGAGGGCGGTGACGACCGTCGCTATGCGCTGCCGAAAGGTCGCATCTCCTTGCCGGGGGGAGGCTTTCACCCCTACGACTTTTCGTTCAGTGGTCTGAAGACCGCGATGCTTCGGCTGGTTGAAGCGGAAACCAAGGCCTCGCCATCGGGTGAACTCCCGGTCTCTGATCTGGCAGCGAGTTTTGAGCAGGTGGTGGCGGATGTTCTGGTGGATCGCAGCCTGCGATGTGCCGCAGATCATGGTTTGTCCGAGCTGGTGATGGTCGGTGGCGTCGCAGCCAACCGGCGTCTGCGTCGGGCCATGGAGCGACGGGCGTCCGCCGCGGGGGTGCGGGTTTCGATCGCACCGCTGGAGTACTGCACCGACAACGCGGCCATGATCGGGGCCGCCGCCCTGCTGCGCTGGCAGCGTGATGGCGGCAGCAGCTCCCTGCGCAGCGGCGTTTCGGCG
>NHIA01000044.1 GCA_002170825.1 Cyanobacteria bacterium TMED177 | reverse complement strand
GGTACCGACAGCCGGATTGGGGCCAAGTTTCTGAACGCTGGGCCGGGATTCGGCGGCAGTTGCTTTCAGAAGGACATCCTCAATCTGGTGTATCTCTGCCGCCATTTCGGCCTGCCAGAGGTGGCGGATTACTGGGAATCGGTGGTGGCTCTGAACACCTGGCAGCAGCACCGGATCTCGCGGCTGGTGGTGCAGAACCTGTTCGGAACAGTGACGGGCAAGCGGTTGGCGGTGCTGGGTTTTGCTTTCAAGGCAGACACCAATGACACCCGCGAGGCGCCGGCGATTCGCATCTGCGGCGATCTGCTGGAGGAGGGCGCCCAGTTGGCGATTCACGACCCGAAGGTGGAACCAGCTCAGATGGCCCGTGATCTGAAGCAGGAGGCGGCAGCGGCGTCGAATGCCCTCAGCGGAACGGGCAGCTGGGCCCTGGCTGATTCTGTGGAAGAGGCTGTCAGCGGAGCGGATGCAGTGCTGATCCTGACGGAGTGGAACGACTACAAGCAGTTGAAATGGGTGGATCTGGCGGCACGGATGCGCAAGCCGGCCTGGGTGTTTGATGCCAGGGCGGTGACCCAGCCGGAGCTGGTGCAGGCTGCCGGTTTGCGGCTGTGGCGTGTTGGGGACGGCGAGGGCTGATGGCACGCACGGTTCTCGTGACCGGTGCGGCCGGTTTCATCGGTGCTGCTCTGGCCCAGCGTCTGCTCCAGCGCGGAGAGCGGGTGGTCGGCATCGACAACCTCAACAGCTATTACGACCCGGCGCTGAAACAAGCGCGGCTCCGGCAGATCGAGGCCGCAGCGCCTGATGGTGCCTGGAGGTTTGTGCCGATCGCCCTGGAGCAGGACGCGCCCTTGATGGCGCTGTTCGCATCTGAGCGGCCGGCGGTGGTTGTGAACCTGGCAGCCCAGGCGGGCGTTCGCTACTCGCTGGAGAACCCGGCGGCCTACATCCAGAGCAACCTGGTGGGCTTCGGCCACATCCTGGAAGGCTGTCGCCACCACGGCGTCGGCAACCTCGTGTATGCCTCGAGCAGCTCGGTGTACGGCGGTAACCGCAACCTTCCTTTCCATGAGCAGCAACCGGTGAATCATCCGGTGAGCCTNTATGCNGCNAGCAAGAAGGCCAANGAGNTGATGGCCCACACNTANAGCCANCTNTATGGNNTGCCNGCGACTGGGCTGCGCTTTTTCACGGTCTATGGGCCCTGGGGACGGCCGGACATGGCTCCGATGCTGTTTGCCCGGGCGATCCTGGCTGGAGAGCCGATCAAGGTNTTCAACCACGGCANGATGCAGCGGGACTTCACCTACATCGACGACATTGTCGAAGGGGTNNTGCGTTGNTGNGACAAGCCNGCCACCNCCAATCCGNNNTTTGATCCNTTGCAGCCGGATCCNGCAACGGCGGCTGCACCNCATCGTGTGTTCAACATCGGCAACAGCCAGCCCACGGAATTGCTGCNTTTCATCGACGTGATGGAGCAGGCCTTGGGTCGGGCTGCGATCAAGGANTTTCAGCCGATGCAGCCCGGGGATGTGGTGGCNACTGCCGCTGACACCCGGGCGCTGGAGNATTGGGTGGACTTTCGCCCCAGCACGCCGATAGAAACGGGNGTGGAGCGTTTTGCCCGGTGGTATCGGGAGTTCTACGCCGTTTGAACGACGGACAAATCGATTGGTTGCTCAAAAAACCGGCCGTCAGGCCGGTTTTTNGNNCAAATTGATGCCTTAAATCGAGATCAAGCGGAACCCACGCCGGTGTACGACCCGTAAAAGAACAGGCCCACGACGAACAGAACAGCCATTCCACCAGCTGTGGCAACCAGCCAAAGTGGAAGTACACCTTCCGTCCAGCGTGAACGCCAGGGAACGGCTGGTCTTCCATCTGGCANACGATCAGGAATACGACCGTCGGGATACAAGGACTTCTTGCTGCTCATGAATCAGGCCTCAATTGAAGAAGTAGCTGGAGAAGAGCACGCCAGTGACGAACACCAGCAGCAGACCCAGGTAGAGGCTGGTCCGGTTGAGTTCAACCGGCAGGTTGTTGGGGTTGGGATTTCGTTCCATAGAAGCGGTGTCAGCGACGGATGAACTGCATCGCGGCGAGGGCGCCGAGGAAGAACACCGTCGGCACGCCGAGGGTGTGGAGAGCCAGCCAACGCACCGTGAAAATTGGGTAGTTGCGTGGGGTGGTCGAGATCGGAGTCTGGGTCATTGGGTTATCTCAGGCGTCCGTCGAGCTGGGACTTGCCTTCGTAGCGCTGGCTCACAACCGGAGCCTTGCTTTCGCTGGCCTGGAAATAGGCATCAGGGCGAGGGGTTCCGAAGGCGTCGTAAGCGAGACCGGTGGAAACGAACAAAAACCCTGCCAGGAAGATTGCCGGGAGAGTCACGGCATGGATCACCCAGTAACGGATGCTCGTGATGATTTCGAAGAACGGGCGTTCCCCTGTGGAGCCTGCAGCCATGGCTTCGGGCGTATCAGCTTGGCGATCCTAGGGGGTGACGTCGGTTCGCCGAGTCTGCCCAATGCCCTCGGTTACACAGCGTTGCCGACCCAGCGCAACAGGTTGCCTCGCTCGCCGAGCACAAAGGCATGGTCGGCTTCGAACACAAGACGGGTGAAGTTGCTGGGTTGCCGATCGCCAACGGGATCAATCTCCCAGCTGTCGCCGCCATCGCGACTCACAAGCAGGGTGCCATTACCGCCTCCCGCCCAGATCGAGCCGTCAGGATCCCAGGCCATATCCATGTATCCGTAGCCGTTGGTGATCGGAATGATCGCCTTGCTCCAGCTTTCCAAATCACCGGGTTGGTCGTTGAGGCGAATCTGGGCTCCACGGGCCACCATCCACAGGCTGCCGTCAGGTTGGTAGCCGATGCTTTGCAGGCGCTGGCTGCTCACCCGCTGGTGCACCTGCCAAACGGCATCTCCGGGTTGCCAAGTGGCATAGAAGTTGCCAAGGCTGCTGACGCTCACATAGCTGCCGTCGTTGCTGCGNCGGAGATCCCTNACAGAGCCGGCTGCATCGGTCACCAAGGCGTCCCAGCTGCCACCGTCATCATGGGTTTCGTAGACCGCGCCGACGTTGGTNGCCAGTTCGGCGGAGTGGGGACCNAGGGCCGTGATCAGGTAGGGCTCGCCNGGCAGTTTGGTGTCGAGGAACAGGCGAGTCCAGTTCTGGCCACCGTCATTGCTGTGCATCAGCAGCCCCGGTTGGCCAGCGATCCAGCCCTCATCACCGTTGAAGTCAATGCTGATCAGACGGAAGTTCTCCTCCTCAGGAAGATCCAGGCTGCGCTCGTTCCACTGGGCGCCGCCGTCATTGGTTTCCTGGATCATGCGGTTGCTGCCCACCAGATAGCCATGGCGGTCATCGGTGAAGGCCACATCCAGCGGATTGGCCTGGGTGCCGAGATCCATGGCCAGCCAGGGACTTGACGTGGCCGTCGGCAGATGGGTCGTCACGCAGCCGCTGAGGCTGACGCCCAGCAACAGCACCATCAGGAGGTTGAGGGCGGAGGAGAACAGTCGGGTCATGTCAGGTCGCTCAGCGAAGCGAGTAGAGGGAGAGAAAGAACGCGAAGGCCAGCGCAAGGCTTCCGAAAATCAGCACATTTTTCTGACCGGGTGTCATCCGATTGACGCCCAGGCCGTAATTGAGGTTTTCCTCAAAACCGCTGGCCTTGCTGCGGGGGCCAATGTCGCGGAAGGCCGGCTTGCGGCTTCGGCAGACCGGACACCGGAAGCCCGCTGGATCCAGGTCTTCGAATGCGGTGCCGGCGGCGATCCCCACTTTTTTGACCCCTTCTTCGGGGTCATAGACGTAACCGCAGCTGCGGCACTCAAAGCGGTGGTCGCGGTCGTTGCTCTCGGTTTCAGCCGCGGCGGGAGACGCGGCCGGATCGGCTGCCGGAGCTTGTTCGGCTTGCTGAAGCTCGTCGCTCACCGCTGTGCTGCTGTGCGGAGAGACTCTATCGGCGTCAACTCCTGGCAGTGAATGCCAGACTGGCCCTGTCTTCGGGGACGTTCATGTTCGCCCTGCCCGGCTACGACGCCTTCCTCGGGTTTCTGCTCATCGCTGCTGCCGTTCCTGCACTGGCGCTGATCACCAACAAACTTCTGGCACCCAAAAGCCGGGCCGGTGAGCGCCAGCTCACCTACGAATCCGGCATGGAACCCATTGGTGGGGCTTGGATTCAGTTCAACATCCGCTACTACATGTTCGCTCTGGTCTTCGTCATCTTCGACGTCGAGACCGTCTTTCTGTATCCCTGGGCTGTGGCCTTCCACCGGCTTGGGCTTCTGGCGTTCATCGAAGCGCTGATTTTCATCACCATCCTTTTGGTTGCCCTGGCCTATGCATGGCGCAAGGGCGCCCTGGAGTGGAGCTAGTCATGTCTGACATCACCTCACCATCCATTTCCGCTGTCCGCGATCTGCGGGAAGCCAGCTGTGGACCGATCGGTGCTCCGACGGTCACGAACGACCTCAGCGAGAACGTCATCCTGACAAGCCTGGATGACCTTCACAACTGGGCTCGCCTCAGCAGCCTCTGGCCGCTTCTTTACGGGACCGCCTGCTGCTTCATCGAATTTGCCGCTCTGATCGGCTCCCGTTTCGACTTCGACCGATTCGGCCTGGTGCCCCGCAGCTCACCGCGGCAGGCAGATCTGTTGATTGTCGCCGGAACGGTCACGATGAAAATGGCTCCGGCTCTGGTGCGGTTGTACGAGCAGATGCCCGAACCCAAATACGTGATTGCCATGGGTGCCTGCACGATCACAGGAGGGATGTTCAGCGCCGACTCCACCACTGCTGTTCGGGGTGTGGACAAACTGATTCCGGTTGATCTCTACCTGCCGGGTTGCCCCCCGCGCCCCGAGGCGATCTTTGATGCCGTGATCAAGTTGCGCAAGAAGGTTGGCGATGAATCCCTGGCCGAGCGTCGCAAACACGCCCAGACCCACCGTTATTTCACGGTGTCGCATCAGATGAAGCGCGTTGAGCCGCAG
Organism: Cyanobacteria bacterium TMED177; assembly: GCA_002170825.1. GTDB lineage: Bacteria > Cyanobacteriota > Cyanobacteriia > PCC-6307 > Cyanobiaceae > Parasynechococcus. The sequence goes on along the minus strand of NHIA01000044.1, from coordinate 3,685 downwards.
GTCACCGGTTCCTACCTGCGGGCCGATTCTCAAAAAGCTGCCCTTGCATCCGCTCCGGCCGGTCAGACCCTGGCCACCGATGCAGCGGTTCTTACTCCTGCCGCAGAGCCCATCGAGTCATGAGCGAAACCCCGGTCACCCCTCCAGACGACACCGCTGACAACACTCCTGCCTCAGGCGATGCCTCCTCGGCCGTTGTCGCTCCCCAGGCTGGACCCGTCAGCCAATGGTTGCGGCAGCAGGGTTTTGAGCACGAGGTGCTGGCTGCTGACCACGTGGGGGTGGAGCAAGTCGGGGTTGAGCCCGCTGTGCTGCCGATCATCGCGGCGGCATTGAAGAGCAACGGTTTCGACTACCTCCAGTGCCAGGGGGGCTACGACGAGGGACCGGGTGAACGGCTGGTGTGCTTCTACCACCTGCTGGCCATGGCCGAACAGGTGGAGGCCATGGCCACGGATCCAGCCGCCAAACTGCGAGAGGTTCGTCTCAAGGTGTTCCTGAGCCGTGAAGGAACACCTGCCTTGCCCTCCATCTATGGCTTGTTCCGCGGTGCNGACTGGCAGGAACGNGAAACCTTTGACATGTNCGGCATTCACTTCGAAGGGCACCCCCACCCCAAGCGGTTGCTGATGCCGGAGGACTGGAAGGGTTGGCCCTTGCGCAAGGANTACGTTCAGCCTGATTTCTACGAGATGCAGGACGCTTACTGAGCCTTGNTTCTGGGCTGTTGCTCCNTGCGGTGTTTGCGGTAAAAACGCATCACCGCTAANGACAANTTCCTTGGGTCGTGGCGCAACGTCGCCGTTGGGAGCGCACCCTGAAGTGGCGCCTGCATGACGTCATACCCGTCCTGCCGCAGGGCATCGGCGTCACACAACACGGGTTCCGCACCACGGGCGCGGTAATGCTCAAGCAGGGGTGACGCGCCGAGATCGTTCTGGGCGAGGACGGCACCAAAGAGTCGTTGATCGATCCCCAGGCTGGCCAGTTGCGCTTCGATCGCTCGCACGTGACCGCGAACGTCGAGGCCATCGGTTTCTCCGGGCTGGGTCATCAGGTTGCAGATGTACAGCCTCGGAGCCCGGCTGCGCTGGATGGAACTCACCAGTTCCGGTACCAGAAGATTCGGCAGCAAGGAGGTGTAGAGGCTGCCAGGCCCCAACAGAATCAGGTCCGCATTGGCGATCGCTTCCAACGCTCTCGGCAGCGCCGGCGGTCGTTCAGGCACACAGCCGAGGCGAACGATCGGGCTTGGGGCATGACCGATGTTGCTTTCACCTTCGATCCGCTCACCGTTGTCCAGTTCGGCCCAGAGGCGCACATCCACGTTGGTGGCTGGAACCACCTGTCCCTGCACCGCCAGCACCCGGCTGGAGGCGGTGATCGCCGTTTCGAGATTGCCGGTGATCGCGGTGAGGGCGGACAGAAAAAGGTTGCCGAAGCTGTGGCCCTCCAGGCCGCTGCCACCGGGGAAGCGGTACTGGAACAACCGCGTCAGCAGCGGTTCTTCAGTGGACAGCGCCGCCAGGCAGTTGCGGATGTCCCCAGGTGGCAGCACGCCGAGCTCGCGGCGCAGGCGACCGCTGCTTCCACCGTCATCGGCAACGGTGACGATTGCCGTGATGTGGCTGCTGTAGCGCTTCAGCCCGCTGAGAAGGGTGGAGAGCCCCGTCCCACCCCCGATGGCGACGATGTTGGGCCCGCGGTTCAGGCGGCTCTGGGTTCTTAGGGCATCCACCAGCACCGTGTCCTTATCGGGTGCCAGGGCCTGCTGAATGGCGCTGAAGCTGCGGCTCTGACCCCAGAGCACCAGTGCGGCCCCAATGATCAGCACAAGGGGACCGGTGAATTCCCTTGGCAGCACGGTGGTGATCGTGCCGAGCAGCCAACTGAGGGTTTCGAGGATCCAGTAAATCGGCTTGAGGTCCGCCCAGACCGCAGCACCGATCACGGCCATCAGAAGACCGAGGCCGGAGGTGAGCATCCAGCGTTTGACCACCAGACCCGGTTGCAGCCAGCGGACGGCCCTTTGCGACCTGGTCATCAGGTCCCGGCGGCGATGGGCACGCATCACCCTGGCCTGTCGGCGTTTGCTGCTCGGGGTGACGGACGGCAAGGGCCGGTTGGTCCTGTGAGTGCTGAAACTGTACGGAGCCTGTTGAGGCACGCCAGGATGAACGTGTTTTCCGTCTCCGTTCGTGCCCGAGTCCCAGCCGCCGGTTGTGGAGATGCGGGAGCTCACCATGCAATGGGGCTCCCGTCCGGTTTTGGATCGGGTCAGTCTGGAGATGAAACCTGGAGAGCGGCTGGCGGTCGTTGGTCCTTCGGGAGCGGGCAAGTCAACGGTGTTGCGCCTGTTGGCGGGTTTGCAACTGCCCACGGCTGGTGAGTTGCGTTTGTTCGATCGTCCGCAGACGTATCTCCGCCTCGATCAGACCGATCCTCCCGATGTGCGTTTGGTGTTCCAGAACCCAGCCTTGCTGGCATCGCTCACTGTGGAGCAGAACGTGGGTTTTCTGCTGCGGGAGAAGGGCCAGCTCTCGCGGGCTGAGATCCGCGAGCGGGTTGAGGCCTGCCTGGAAGCGGTCGGGCTGTTCGATGTTGGCCATCAGTATCCAGGAGAGCTGAGTGGCGGCATGCAGAAACGGGTGAGTTTTGCCAGGGCCCTGATTGATGACCCCCAGCGTGGGGAGAGTTCCATGCCTCTGCTCCTGTACGACGAGCCCACAGCGGGCCTGGATCCTGTGGCCTGCACCCGCATTGAGGATCTGATTGTGAAGACCACCACGGTGGCCCGCGGTTGTTCCGTGGTGGTGAGTCATGTGCGCAGCACGATTGAGCGCTCGGCTGAACGGGTCGTGATGGTGTACGACGGTCACTTCCAGTGGATGGGGTCGGTGGAGGAGTTCCGCACCACGGACAACCCCTATGTCGAGCAGTTCAGGACGGGTAGCCTGCGCGGGCCGATGCAGCCTGCGCACTAGATCTTTATGCGACGCAGCGTTCGAGATGCAATTGTCGGCTTCACCGTGATCGGGGGCATCGTGGGGTTCTCGGCCACGGCCATGTGGATGCGAGGGGTCCGGCTTGGATCCAGCCATTGGACGGTGACGGCGAGCTTCAGCGATGCAGGGGGTCTGGCGGAACGTTCGCCTGTGACCTACCGCGGCATCCTTGTGGGTTCGGTGCGATCGGTGCAGGTGACACCGCAGGCCGTTGTTGCCGAATTGGAGATCAACAAAGGAGATCTGAAGCTGAGTTTGCCGGTTACTGCGACGGTGGCTTCCGGTTCCCTTCTGGGTGGTGATGCCCAGGTGGCGCTCGTGAGCCGCGGCACGCCTCTGGGTGATGACGCGCCATTGCCGAAGGCACGCACGTGTGAAGCGGCCCGCCAGCTCTGCAATGGCGGGACGATTCGAGGGCGTGAAGCACCCAGCCTCAGCACGGTGACCGAGAGCCTGCAGCTGCTGTTGTCTCAGGCCAAGGCGGCCAAACTGGTGCCCAACCTGGCCAAGTCGACCGCCCAGTTTGAGCAGACCTCGAAGGACGCATCGGTGTTCTTGAAGAATGCCGACGCGACATCACAGGAGATTGAAGCGCTGGTTGAGCAGTTGCGCGTGGAGATCGCCAGAGCGCAGCCGATGATCAGCAATCTCAATGCCGCCACGGCGAATGCGGTGAAGGC
>NHIA01000043.1 GCA_002170825.1 Cyanobacteria bacterium TMED177 | reverse complement strand
TCCCAGCAACTCCATGGCCACCTACTGGTCGTATTGGAAGCTCCCCTTCTTCGGTGAGAAGGATCTGAACGTTGTCGTCAGTGAGCTCGAGGCTTGCCATCGCGCATACCCCGATCACCACGTGCGCATCGTCGGTTACGACGCCTACACCCAAAGCCAGGGTGCCTGCTTCGTGGTTTTCGAAGGGCGCTGATCCTTCGAACCCATGGTTCCGAGCCCTGACCTGATCAGGGCTCCAGCTTTTTCCGGAGGGGCAAGTGCCCTTCCACCTCACGACGACATCCTCGGGCGGACATGGCAAGACTCTCCAGTCGCGAACTCGCACTTGAACGCCGTAAGGCGCTGACCACTTCCGGTAAGAAGTCCTCGGTAGCGGCTGCTGGTGCCGCCAACCGTGTTCGCACCGTTGCTGATGCCCGTCCCACCCGCACGAACGCGGCCGCAGTTGCTGAGCCTGCCTCTGCACCTGTCACTCCCGCTGCTGTAGCTCCGCAGCGGACCACGTCTTTTACGGCTGCTCCTGCAAGACGCAGTTCTCAGGTCAAGCCGCATCGCAATCCAAGTCGCGAATTGGTGCTAGCCCGGCGCGATGCTCTGGCACGCCGCGGCAAAACCGCCGACACCAGCCGCGATCGCAACCGCGTTGACGTCGCCCGTCAAAGCAAAGCCGCTGCCCCCGCTGAAACCACCAAGAGCTGTGGTTGCGGTGGCAAGCGCGCTTCCGACAAGACGGCAATGACTTCACTGAGTGCATCGGCCCCCAAGCTTTCCGCCCGCACGGAACGCCGTGCAGCGGCACCCAAGCGTCGCGCCATCGAGAATCCCAGTCGAGCCCTGGTTCTGGCTCGCCGCGAGGCCATGGCCAAGCACGGCAAGACCGCTGGTAAGCAACCCACCAGCGCGGCAGCCGTTGCCCGTCAGGCCAACCCTGATCTCACCAGCCGTGAACTGGCCCAGCAGGTGCGTGATCTGCGCACCAAGGCCGGTGCTCGCAACAAGCAGAGTGCAGGTGTCACACGCCCCACCGGTCCCAACCGCCACGGCGCCAAGCAGGCTGCTGCCGCTGATGCCCACTGGAAGGTGGGAGAAAGCACCACCACTTCTGGTCAAACCGTGACCGGCACCCAGGCCAACCGCTCGGTGAAAACCACCGGTAACGAAGCCAGCACCTGCCGTTCCATCACCGGTACGGAGTACCTGGGCGCGGAAGTCTTCCAGACCTTCTGTCAGACCGCTCCCGCGGCCACTACTCCAGCCAAGGTGCGTGTCACGGCCACCAGCCATGGCAACCGGGTCACCGGTAATGAAGTGGGCCGCTCCGAAAAGGTCACCGGCGACGAGCCCGGCACCTGTAAGAGCGTGACCGGCACCGAGTACATCTCCGCCAACCAGTCCGCTGCCTACTGCGGTGGTGGCGTGAGCTCCCCGCGCAAGGTGGGCCACAGCCTCACCGAACAGGGTCGTCCTGTGAGTGGCGTGATGGTGGGTCGCTCCGCCAGCGTTACCGGTGATGAGGCCGGTGCGAATCGCAGCCTCACCGGCGATCAATACCTCGGTTCTGATCCCCTGCCCGAAGGCCGTCCGGCCGCCAAGGTCGGTTTGTCCGGCACCCTGTCGGGCACGGGAGTTACTGGAACTTTGGTGGGTCGCTCCTCCCAGGTCACCGGTGATGAATTCGGCTCCTGCCACCGTGTGACGGGTGATCAATACATCAGCTCCGAGCAGGTGAATGCCTTCTGCGGCTCCAAGCCCGAACCAGAAGCCGCCAAGGTTGGCTTCAGCGTCACCAACCGCAACCAGGTGGTGAGCGGAACCCGCACCGGTCGTTCGGAGCGTGTGACTGGCGATGAGCCCGGCAGTTGCCAGGCCGTGACTGGCACCCCCTATGCAGGCCTTGAGCAGGCCGGCCAACACTGCGGCACCCCTGCAGTGCAGGCCATCCGTGAGCGCACCCCCGTGCGTGTCGGCACCCCTTCCGCTGCCATGACCGGCATCCAACCCGGAGTGGGTGGTGTGATGACCGGCGACAAGCGTGGTGCTTGTGAAGCGGTCACCGGCACTCCTTACGTGGGTGCTGATCAGCTGGCCGCTGCCTGCGGCGCTGATGCCCCTCCCGGTACCGACACCCACGGTCAAGCCCCTGAGGGCGCTGCCTGGACCCGCTTCAGCGTGGTGTCTCCTGCCCGTGCTGCCCAGCAACAACGAGAAGCCAATTCAGGTGTGACCGGTACCTCCTATGAGCAGGGGAATCGAATCACCGGCCCTTTTGACATGGCTGGCGGCAAGGTGACCGGTACCGAGCAGTTCCGCTTCGATAACCGCGAGTTCCAAAACCGTCAGCAGCAGCGCCAGTTCCAGCCCACCGTGGCTGTGGTCAGCGAGCCGTCTGAGAAGCCTGCGTCCCGGGTCACCGGCGAGGGTTCCTCCACCAAGATCACTGGTGACGACTGGGATCGCGGTGAGCATGTGACCGGTACTGAGGGGGCTTCGGCCCGCCGTCGCAACCCCAGCCGTTCCGGCCCGATGAGTGCCATGGCTCCCTACGAGCGCAAGCGCAATGAGGAGAACGAGTGGCCGATGAGTCGTGTGACCGGTTCCAGTGGCAACACCGACAAGGGATCCCTGATCACCGTCTCTGGCGGCGCACGGGGCTGATCCGCTGATGGTTCGCTCCATGCCTCCCCGCGGCGGGCGACCCCTTGCCCCAACGGCGCCAACCCGTCGCCAGCGCGATGCGATCACCTTGCGTGACCGAGATCTTGAGGGTGCGACTGCCGAGTCGTCCTCTACCCCACGCTCGTCCCGGTCCATCGCTTTGGAACGGCGTCTTGCACTGACAACAGCTGGGAAAAGCGCTGCCCTCCTGCAGGGTGCCACCAGCGCTGGTCGTGTCCGTTCCAGCCAAGACAACCGCCGTTCGACCCCCCAGCAACCCGGATGGGTTCGGCGTGAGAAGGCTGGAACCAGCGGATCCGTTCCCTACAACCTCAGTCGCTCGTCCCTGCCGATCACCCACCGCCAGCACCCGCTAACGAACACTGCGACGAACGCCAGGCTTCGCGCCTACGAGCAAGAGGTCAAGGGTCGCTTTGATCGCATCGTGCCTTTGCTTCAACGGGTCTCAGCCTTTCAACACGAACCTGATTTCGTCGATCAGGCCCAGCGGCTGACCCGCACCGAGCTCGGTTTTGATCTGCCGCAGCACATTCTGGACAAGGCCTGGGTGCGTCCTCTCGACATGCGGGCCCTGTTTGCCTGGTGCGTGTTCGAAAGTCATCGGTTGTTCAGTGACCGGTTCTTTCATGACGATCCGCTGCAAGGGGCTGCTGGCAGCGCTGCTTCGAAGGAATTCGAGCAGTTTCTGCTCGACTGCGGTTTTCACCTCTTGGATGTCAGCCCATGCGCAGATGGTCGGCTGGCGCACACCGTGGCCTACGCCCTGCGCATTCCATTCAGTGCCGTGCGTCGCCGCTCCCATGCCGGCGCCTTGTTCGATGTGGAAAACACGGTGAACCGCTGGGTGCGGACTGAGCACAGCCGCTACCGGGAGGGCAGGCCCAATCCCTCCACCGAGCCGACCCGCTACTTGAAGGTGGTCACCTACCACTTCAGCTCCCTCGATCCAGCGCATCAGGGCTGTGCGGCGCATGGCAGCAACGATGAGCTGGCCGCATCGGCTGGTTACCAGCGCCTGTGCGATTTCCGTGAGGCGGTGGAGAACAGCTTCTGTTGCGGAGCATCGGTGGATCTTCTTCTGATCGGCCTCGACACCGATACGGATGCCATCCGTGTTCACCCGCCCAACCAGGACAGCGAGATGGCGCTGGATCGCTGGATCTGCGCCCGTGAGCTGCACGCGGCCACCCAGTCGATGACGGCGGATCAGGCCATGGCTCAGATCGCTGAAGCGGTGGAAGCTTCTGCCCCGGGGGCGATGGAGCCCGGCATGGTGTCTTTTCTCACCCGTCTCCTGGCCAACAACTGCTCCCAGATCGACTACGTGCAGGAGCTGCATGGTGCTCCCTATCCGGATGCCGGCCATGCCGAACGCTTCATCGGCGTTGGCATCGGATTCAAGGAGGTGCACCTGCGCAACCTCACCTATTTCGCCCACCTGGACACGGTTGAGGAAGGCGCACCGGATCTCGATGTGGGCGTGAAGATCTTCCGGGGCCTGAATGTGTCCCGGGATCTGCCGATCCCAGTGGTGGTGCGCTTCGATTACTCCGGTCGTGTTCCCGGAGCCCGTGAACGGGCCATCGCGGACTGCAACCGGGTCAACGCAGCGATCGCCAGCCGCTACAGCGATCTTGTGCAGCAGGGCCTGCTGCACACCTGCCTCACCATTCGGGACCGCAACCAGACGGACCCGGCTGAGGTGGTCGGCTCCACCCTTGCCCCCCCGATCCAGGAGGCTCACTGATCATGCTCATCGTCAAGGTCATCAAGCCGCTCGTCTCCACCAACCGGATCCCGGACTTCGAGCACAAACATCTGCAGGTGGTGCTGGATGGCAGCACCAAAAAGGTTGCTGTTGACGCCGTCGGTGCCAAGCCAGGCGACTGGGTGATCTGCGTCAGCAGTTCCGCCGCCCGGGAAGCCGCCGGCAGCAAGTCCTATCCCAGCGATCTGACCATCGTCGGAATCATCGACCACTGGGAACCGGATCCTCCGAAGACGCCTGCACCAACCCAGGCCTCGACATCGGCGCCACCCCCGGCACCCCCCTCCCCACCTTCCGGAGGCAGCGCCAGCTGATGGAGATCATGCAGGTGATGGGGACCCTGGTCTGTACCTACCGCGTGGCAGGGCTGGATCACATGCACCTGCGCGTTCTCAAGAACAACAAGGGCAAGAAGCTGGTGGCCGTGGATCCGGTGGGTGCCCGCGAGGGCAACTGGGTGTTCACTGCCAGTGGTTCAGCCGCCCGACACGCCTGCCCGGACAACAAAGTGCTCACCGATCTAACGATCGGCGGGATCATCGATCACTGGACTCCGGACGGATAGGAAGCCCCACTCCTTCCGCCGCTTCCGTTCCGTTTCCACCTCACTCCCTCCATGGCCACTCCCTCCCCAACACCCCGCCGTCGCACCACCCGCTCCAGTGCCACCTCCCGGAGCANCACCACGCGCAGCACGGCCGCTGCCAACAAAACCGTGGATGTGAAGGCNGTTGATGCGAAGGCTGTTGATACTAATTCTGTGGATTCCAAGGCTGTGGANNCCAAAGCTGNGGAAACCAATGCGACTCCNTCGCCCAGCACAAGCACATCATCGGCGCGCACCAGTGCAGCCAAATCCNCNCCCNNGTCNNGTATGACCACCACCCGCAGCAGCAGCGCGTCCTCCAGCGGTGGCGGNGGAGGGATCGCCAAGCCTGCCGCAACNCCNGGGTCGTNTTCCGATGTGATTCAGGGCATTGCCCTGGGCATGATCGAGACCCGCGGCATGGTGCCGGCGATCGAAGCAGCGGATGCCATGACCAAAGCCGCCGAAGTCACCCTGATCAGCCGTGAGTACGTCGGCGGCGGTTACGTGACCGTGATGGTGCGCGGAGAAACCGGTGCNGTGAACGCAGCGGTCCGTGCTGGCGCCGATGCCTGCGAACGCGTCGGCGATGGCCTCGTGGCCGCCCACATCATTGCCCGCCCCCACGAGGAGGTGGAGCCAGCATTGGTCGTCAGTGGCGCAATCCGCCGCCTCTGATCCCAGGGCAACCTGCGAACTGCCGTTCACAAACAGCCACAAGGCNGAAAAACGGCGCTTATATTCGCCGGCCGATCAACGACCAGCCCCTTTTCGCTTGCCGTTTTGACCCAGGAGCTCTCGCTTTCGATCCAGACCGCCTGGCTGATCCCCCTCTATGGATTTGCGGGGATGCTTGTGTCGTTGCCCTGGGCGTCCGGCTTGTTTCGCCGTGATGCCCATCGACCTGCCGCTTACCTCAACATCCTGCTGACCTTGCTGGCCTTTGCCCANGGCAGCCTGATCCTTCAGCAGGTGGTTCAGTCCGGACCGGTTGATCTGGCCTTCCCTTGGCTCACCGTGGCCGACTTGGAGCTGGACATCAGTTTCAGCTTGTCGCTGACCAACCTGGTGGCGTTGGAACTGATCACCGGTCTCAGCCTGTTTTCCCAGGTTTATTCACTCGGCTACATGGACAAGGAATGGGCCCTGGCCCGTTTCTTTGCGCTGCTTGGCTTCTTTGAAGGGGCGATGAGTGGTGTTGTGCTCAGCGATTCCCTGTTTCAGAGCTATTTCCTGCTGGAGATGCTCACCCTTTCCACCTACCTCTTGGTGGGCTTCTGGTATGCCCAGCCCCTNGTGGTGACTGCTGCACGCGATGCATTCCTCACCAAACGCGTGGGTGACGTGCTGCTGCTGATGGGTGTGGTGGCCCTCTGCAGCTACTCCGGAGCGATGGGGTTCAACGATCTCTACGCCTGGGCCGCCCAGGGCGCCCTCTCCCCACTGGCGGCCACCTTGCTTGGACTTGGACTGATCGCAGGGCCGACGGGCAAGTGCGCCCAGTTCCCGATGCACCTCTGGCTGGATGAGGCGATGGAAGGCCCCAACCCGGCGTCGATTCTGCGCAATTCCGTNGTGGTNACCTGCGGTGCGCTCGTGCTGCTCAAGGTGATGCCGATTCTTCAGCTTTCACCGATCGCTGAAGGGGTGTTGCTGGTGATCGGCAGCATCAGCGCCATCGGGGGCTCTTTGGTGGCCATCGCCCAGGTGGACATCAAGCGAACCCAGTCGTACACAACCACGGCCCATCTCGGCCTGGTGTTCATCGCCATCGCTCTGCAGATTCCTGTTCTGGCCCTGCTGCTGCTGTTCTCCCATGCCGTGTCAAAGGCGTTGCTGTCGATGAGCATCGGCGGCGTGATCGCNTCCACCAACTGTCAGGACATCACCGAGCTGGGTGGCCTGGGCAGTCGCATGCCCGCGACCACAACAGCCTTTCTGGTGGGCGGTGCCGGGCTGGTTGGTTTCCTGCCACTGGGCGGCTTTCTGGCTCTGGCCCAGTCGATCGAGCTGCTCAGCGTTCGCTCGATTCCATTCATGGCGGTGTTCCTGCTCACCAATGCCCTCACNGCANTTGGGCTGGTGCGGGTGTTCCGCCATGTGTTCATGGGCAATCCGCTGATCAAGTCCCGCCGGTCTGCCGAAGTNAACTGGCAGATGGCACTGCCGATGGTGGCCCTGTCGGTGGTGGTGCTGCTCACACCGGTGTTGCTGGTGCGTCTGGAATCGCTGGAGGGCCTGCTGGCCTTCCCGCTCTGGGCTGCGGGGCTTGTGGTCGGCAGTGGGCTGATCGGTCTGGTGGCCGGCGCNCTGCTGCCGCTGAGCAAGGCCTGGTCCCGCTCACTCAATCCAGCTCTGCGCTGGTTCCAGGACCTGCTGGCCTACGACTTCTACACCGAGAATTTCTACCGCCTCACCATCGTGAATGTGGTGGCTGGCTTCTCCCGGCTGGCGGCCTGGTTTGACCGCAATGTGGTGGATGGGGTCCTCCACGGTGTGGCCCGACTGTCGATGCAGAGCGCCGAGGGCCTCAAGCTCAGCGTCAGTGGNCAGTCCCAGTCCTATGTGCTCACGGTGCTGGTGGCCATCGTTCTTTTCCTCACCTCGGTGAGCTGGTTTCTCACCTGATCGCCCGCGATGTTGCTNTCCCTGCTGCTGCTGATCCCCTTTGGCGGGGCCCTGGCACTGATCCTCTGGCCCGGTGAACCCTCCTCCGCCCGACTGCGCAGCGTTTCGATCGTGCTGCTGGCGGTCCAGTGCGTNGCCAGCTTCGGCTTGCTGTTGCCCTTTGATCCGACGGACGCNGGCTTGCAATTGGTGGAACAGGCCCGCTGGGTGCATTCCATCGGTCTGGANTACGCCCTGGCCGTGGACGGTCTGTCCCTGCCGTTGGTGCTGATGAACGGGGTGCTCTGCCTGGTGGCGGCGGTCGCGTCGCGATCGATCGAGAACCGCCCCCGCATCTACTTCGCGTTGCTGCTGGTGATCAGTGGTGCCGTGAACGGTGCCTTCCTGGCCCAGAACCTGCTGCTGTTCTTCCTCTTCTATGAACTGGAACTGATCCCGTTGTGGTTGCTGATCGCCATCTGGGGCGGCGCCAATCGGGCNTATGCCGCCACCAAGTTCCTCATCGTCACGGCGGTGTCAGGGGTGTTGATNCTGGCGGCGTTNCTCGGCCTGGCGCTGGTGACGGGCACCATGGATTTCAGCCTGCGTCCGGTGCTGGCCGGGGAGCTGGGCATGGCCAGTCAGCTGGTGCTGATGGGTGCGCTGCTGATCGGATTCGGCATCAAGATCCCCNTTTTCCCGTTTCACACCTGGCTGCCGGATGCCCACACCGAGGCTTCCACGCCGGTGTCGGTGCTGCTGGCAGGGGTCCTGCTCAAGTTGGGCACCTACGGNCTGCTGCGTTTTTGCCTTGGTTTGTTCCCTGAGGCCTGGCAAGTGGCGGCTCCCTGGTTGGCGGGCTGGGCTGCGATTTCCGTGCTGTACGGCTCCCTGGCCGCCATCGCCCAGACGGACATGAAGCGGATGGTCGCCTACAGCTCGGTNGGCCACATGGGTTATGTCCTGCTCGCCGCNGCCGCCGCCACCCCCCTCGGATTGATGGGTGCGTTGTTCCAGATGGTCAGCCACGGTCTGATCTCCGGAGTGCTGTTCCTGCTGGTGGGTGTGGTCTATGCCCGCACCGGCACGCGGGACCTGAACGTGCTGCGCGGCCTGCTCAATCCCCAGCGCGGTCTGCCCCTCACCGGCTCTCTGATGATCATCGGTGTGATGGCCAGTGCNGGTATTCCTGGCATGGCCGGATTCATCTCGGAATTTCTGATCTTCCGCGGCAGTCTTCAGCCGTTCCCGGTGGCCACATTGCTGTCGATGGTGGGGTCCGGCCTGACGGCGGTGTACTTCCTGCTGTTGGTGAACCGGGCCTTCTTCGGCCGGCTCACCATCGCCCCGGGGGAGGTGCCCAATCCCCGTATTCTCGATCGAGTTGCCCTGCGCGAACAGGTGCCGGCCATTGCTCTCAGCCTCGGTGTGCTGGCCCTGGGCCTGGTGCCCGAGCTGCTATCGAACCTGAGTGAAGCGGCCACCACGGGCCTGAGTCAGCTCAGCGGAGGACTCTCATGACCACGACTCTCAAGCCTGNTGCTGTTGCTGCACCGGTGCTGCCGGATGAGGAGGAACTGATCCGGCGCCTGCTTAGCGACACGCCGCTGCTCAAGGACACACCGGACCATCTGCTGCAGGTGGTGAACGTGCTGGAGAGTTACGGCCTGGTGCTCGACGCCTACAGCAAGAACCTGGTGGATCAGGGCCAGAAGCAGCTGCTNAATCCCTTCCCCGTGNTGCGCTTCTTCCATGAGGGANTGAATCCGAAGCGGCTCTGGCAGCACCTGNTGGGGGATCGGATCAACTTTGAGTACGCCGAGTACTGCCAGAAGGCGATGTTCTGGCATGGCACCGGTGGCCTGGATGCCTACCTGGACAGTGCTGACTTTCAGGCGGCCTGCCAGCAGATCATCCAACGCAAGTCGTCGCGGGATCCGTTGCTGGCNATCACCAACAGCCTCTACCCCGGTTTCGCGCCGGAATCGATCCGTTCACTCACCACGATTTACTGCCTCGGGCTGTTCTGGCGCGTGATGAGCGATATTTTCGTCGACCTGGCCCGTCGCTATGCCATCGAGGAAGTCACCTGCGTCAACGACGTGGTGCATCACATCCGCGATGGTCTGGTGGCCGCCGCTGGCAACCCGATCACCTACAAGGTGACTGTGGCCGGTGAGGAGATCTGGGTGCTTCCGCCGGAAGCCGGTCTCACCTTCCTGGTGGATGTGGCCGTTCCCTACGTGGAAGCGGTGTTCTTCCGCGGGATGCCATTCCTCGGNACCGTGTCGTACAACGCCCAGGCCCGGCAGATCTCACCGGACATCAGTGACTTCAAGTACGGCGCCNTCTATGCCGATCCGATTCCGAGCATGGGTGCTGGCATCCCCCCAAGCCTGTGCATGCAGGACATGTACCGCCACCTGCCCGAAGAGCTGAGCCTCTGGTACGACGACAACGCACGGGGCCATACCGATGTGCATGTTCAGATCTGCATCAGCTTCCAGAAGTCGATGTTCTGCGTGACCAACGCGGCCATCGCCGGCACCATGCCCAATCCNCTTGATACAGACGACCCGGAGCAGCAGGAGGCCAACCGTGCCTACGCCCAGGCCTGGGCTGGACGGCTGATGGGCTGCCAGCGGGTGGCGCTCCTCTAGGTTTTCACCAGGCCCAGTGGTGACAATGGATCAGTGGCAGGAACGCAAGCGCCCGGTCTGCCTGGAGCGGCGGTTTGAGTTCGAGAGCTACAGCGCCACCCGGGATTTCCTCGACAAGCTCGGCGCATACAGCGAGGCGACCCAGCGCTTCCCCGACATCAGCTTCGGCAAAACGTACGTGAACATCACCCTCAGACCGGATGACGAGGGGGATGGGGCCCTGTTGAGCGACGCGGATCACGCCTTCGCGGCCGAGATCGATGCCCTCCTCGGTTGATCTGGCGGCGACCTATGCCGAGTCCGGCGTCGCTGAGGTGCTGGAACAGCTGGATCGGGATCTGATCGGGTTGGCGCCCGTCAAGACGCGCATCCGTGAGATTGCGGCGCTGCTGCTGGTGGATCAGGCGCGGCAGCAGCTGGAGCTGCCCAGCACGGCACCGAGTCTGCACATGTCATTCACCGGTCATCCAGGNACCGGTAAAACCACTGTGGCGCAGCGGATGTCCCAGATCCTGCACCGCCTTGGCTACCTGCGCAAAGGGCATGTGGTCACCGCCACGCGTGACGACCTGGTGGGTCAGTACGTGGGCCATACCGCCCCCAAGACCAANGAGATGCTNAAGCGAGCCCAGGGGGGCGTGTTGTTCATCGATGAGGCCTATTACCTCTACAAGCCGCACAACGAGCGCGACTACGGAGCGGAGGCGATCGAGATCCTGCTGCAGGAGATGGAGAGCCAGCGCAGTGATGTGGTGGTGATCTTTGCCGGTTACAAGGACCGGATGGACACCTTCTACAGCTCCAACCCGGGGCTCTCCTCCCGGGTGGCCCATCACCTGGATTTTCCGGACTACAGCGACGACGAACTGATGGCGATCGCCGGGTTGCTGTTGCAGGCCCAGCACTACCGATTCAGCGCGGAGGCGAGTGCGGCGTTCGGGGAGTACATCGCTCGGCGGCGCCAGCTGCCGTTCTTTGCCAATGCCCGCTCGATCCGCAATGCGATCGACCGGGCCCGGTTGCGGCAGGCGAACCGCTTGTTTGCACGGATGGGCGAGGCGCTCACCAAAGACGACCTGATCACGCTGGAAGCGCCCGACATCAGGGCGAGTCGGGTGTTTGAGGGGCAAGTGGAGGGGCATCACCCGGTCGTGACTGGTGGGTGATCAGCCAGGCCGGTTCCAACCAGCTCCGCAGCTGCCACCGAGGCAACCGGTGGGAATGGTGACCCCAGCATCTGCTAAGGCTTGCAGCCAGTTCGTGCCGATGGTTTCCACGCTTCGGTGGCTACTTGGCCAAAGAACTTGAGCGTGCAGTTTTGTAGTTGACAGCTGAGTCTTAGGTTGGAGTTGAATAGATATTGCTCGTGGTTTTATTCGACTCAAACAATTTCCACTATGAGCTGATCGACGGTAAGCTCTGGTTTGTTCTTAAGGATCGCGATCAGGCCTCCCTCATTCTTTTTTCCCCAGCCTTTTTGATAGCAATTGCCATCAAAATAGAGCTTTCCTTTCTTTTGGTAGTAGACAAAGTCGGTGCAGTCTTTTGAAAGGCGTTTGAGTTGCTTTTTGTTTTTTGCGATGTCAAAAAAGTATTCGTCTCGATCGATTAGTGCGGGAAGTGCGTTTGATGTGAATAGTAGGGAGTCGCCAGAATCTGGATTGAAATTAGTGATCTTATCGGCTCCCTTTTTGCCGAACTTGTCGAGATTTTCGAAAACAAAGGTTGTTGGTTGGCTTGAAGAGCCCTTTAATTGGCCCTTTCCGGCCTGCGAATAGATTGTCTCCAGGTTCGTTGATCCGGGGGTGGAGGGGGCTTCGTAATCGCCTTCGGCTCCCCAGATCTCTCGAAGGGCCAAGATGTCTCCTTCGCTGTAAAAGCCTGCGTGAATTCCATCCTCAGGATGGTTATAACTCATGATCGTGTCTTCAGAGTCGTATAGGTCCCACGCCGGAAGATCTCTGCCGTTAACCCCCGGGTGACTCAGCCCAAGGGCATGGCCAATCTCGTGAAGGGCTGTGTGGGTGTTTTGGGGGTCGAAATCCACGGTGTCACCGGCTTCAATGCCTGCGTCCACATTGACAACGACATCGACGTAACCTTTCTCGCCGGCATTGAATGGAGTGGCGAATCCAAATAATGTGCTGGTTTCGCTCATCAAATTGTGGCCAGTGGTGCCCCAAAGTCTTAAATCTGCTTGGTTGATGTCCTCGGTGAGGACAAACTCCGGCTCCAAGTAATAATCCAGCTCATTGAACACATCAATAGCCCATTTATAGTCTTCGTCTCGTACCTGCATGGCTTCAATTTCAATCAAACCTGACGTGCCGCCGCGATTGATGTTGACGAGTTGCGGTGGACCTGCGTACATCCAGTAATAAATTTCTTGACCTGTAGGCCGGTTGAAAAAGTCGTCTCTGTGCGTTTCGCAATTCATCATGACCCCGCACCAATTCAAGATGTGGTCGATCGACTGCTCGGTGGGTAGGGACATTTACATGCGAGCGAATGTCTCTGAATCATATCAAAGCCTCTAAGTTAAACACTTGCATGCGCTCTGATTTAATTCAACAGGGTGCCTGAGCTAACATTCTCGTCGAATGCAACTGGCAGGCGATCTAGTAGTTGAAGGCGTTGTGTAGTGTTGTGTGGTGAGGTTGGTCCAATGGCACCGATGGCATCTGTTTGGCTTGATGTAGTGCCTTTAGGTGTTACTTGAGTTTCTAGATGTATAGATAATGTTCTAAGGGCAGTCCTGAGAATCATTTGCAGCTCCCTTCTCGTGAGCTACAGCGGGGTAATTGGCGAATTCCGTATTATTTGAAATTCACTGCTATAAAAGAAAATTAGAAAGTCTTGCTTCATGGCTTTTGAGTTCAAGCTGCCTAAGCGTCTCCCCAGCTGGCTGCAAGGCGTTGAGGACCAAGGCGGCAGCGTGGAGCTACAGCTCGATGCGGACCTTGGTGAGGACGCCACGTTCGCTGTT
>NHIA01000042.1 GCA_002170825.1 Cyanobacteria bacterium TMED177 | reverse complement strand
TCGGCGCTTCTGTGGCATTGGATCTCTCGTTCCTTAGTTTCAGGTTGCTTCCATGCCTGCAGAGATGAAATCCGCCGCCTCCGGTTCCGATCCCCGTTCCTCCGGCGAGCGCGACAAAGCGCTGGATCTGGTGCTCGGCCAGATCGAGCGCAATTTCGGCAAGGGGTCGATCATGCGCCTCGGCGATGCCTCCCGGATGCGGGTGGAAACCATCTCCACCGGTGCCCTCACCCTGGATCTGGCCCTAGGTGGCGGCTATCCCAAAGGGCGTGTCGTTGAGATCTACGGACCGGAGAGCTCCGGTAAGACCACCCTCACCCTGCATGCCATCGCCGAGGTGCAGAAGCGTGGCGGTGTGGCTGCCTTTGTGGATGCCGAGCATGCCCTGGATCCGGTTTACGCCGCCTCTTTGGGCGTGGATGTGGAAAACCTGCTGGTGTCCCAGCCGGATACCGGAGAGATGGCACTGGAGATCGTCGATCAGCTGGTGCGTTCCGCGGCGGTTGACATCGTTGTGATCGACTCGGTGGCGGCCCTGACACCTCGGGCTGAGATCGAAGGCGAGATGGGGGATCTGGCCGTCGGCAGTCAGGCGCGCTTGATGAGTCAGGCGATGCGCAAGATCACCGGCAACATCGGCAAGTCCGGCTGCACGGTGATCTTCCTCAACCAGTTGCGCCTGAAGATCGGCGTGACCTACGGCAACCCTGAAACCACCACCGGCGGTAATGCGCTCAAGTTCTACGCCTCTGTTCGCCTGGACATCCGCCGGATTCAGACCCTGAAGAAGGGGACCGAGGAATTCGGGATCCGGGCCAAGGTCAAGGTGGCCAAGAACAAGGTTGCTCCGCCATTCCGTATCGCCGAGTTCGACATCCTGTTCGGCCGTGGCATCAGCACCCTGGGTTGTC
The DNA here is from genome assembly GCA_002170825.1 of Cyanobacteria bacterium TMED177. Lineage (GTDB taxonomy): Bacteria > Cyanobacteriota > Cyanobacteriia > PCC-6307 > Cyanobiaceae > Parasynechococcus. The sequence goes on along the minus strand of NHIA01000042.1, from coordinate 27,542 downwards.
TGCTGGATCTGGCCGAGGAGACCGGCGTGGTGGTTCGCAAAGGGGCCTGGTACAGCTACAAGGGCGACAACATCGGCCAGGGCCGGGACAACACCATCACCTGGATGGAAGAAAACCCCGAGGCTGCCGAAACAATCGAGAAGCTGGTGCGTCAGAAACTCACCGAGGGTTCTGAAGTGAAGGCCAATTCGATGCGCCCGCTGGCGGCATCGGCCCGCGCCGCTAATGCACCTGCACCCGCTGACGTCAAGGCCAGCGACGCAGCGGCTTGATTCAGGCCAGGGCAGGGGTGGATGGGTGGCTGTGCGCGCTGCCCTCCGCCTTGCGTTGCTGAAGCATCTCCGTCATCCGCTGCAATTCCTGGATGGCTTCAGCGCCTTCGAGCTTCACCAATTCACGGCCATTGCGGGATTCCACCCAGCTGATGCCGAAATCGGACACCAGGAAGCGCACCACGTGGCTGTCGCCAAGGTCGGCAACGAACGATGCCCCGTGGCCATCCCGGCCGTCGCCACAGGAGTAACAGCTGGCGGTGACCCCTGCTTCCTTCAGTCCAGAGGCCAGGGCCTGCAGGCTCATTACGAGATCCTGAACCACGGAGCGGTAATGCTCTGCGAGGCGGGGAAACATCAATGGGTCCTGAATGAGACCCAGTTTAAAGGTTCTCTTCAGCTTTTGGGTGGTCTGCCCTGGCCTTTGTTCGCCAGCGCTCACGGAGTGTCCGCCAGGGTCCACCATCCAGCGGCGGGACCGATGAAACGCACGGTCACCCAAAACACCACCATGGCGCCGATGCCGATCCAGGCGCCACGGGTGGTGACGGCCACGAACTGCTGGGTCTGATTCCGGGTCAGCGGGATCCAGGACACGATCCTTGGCGAGGTGTCGACGCTTTTGGCATCGGTCTTGCGCGGACGTGGTGGCAGGCCCTGGGCGGCGCGACGTCGAGCTTCTCCCATCCCGGATGCAGTCACACCATTCAGCCTAGGCAGCCCAGGGCTTGTCTCCTCAGTCCGGCAGCAGGCGATTGAGCGGTTGCCATGGTTCGAGGCACTGCAGGATCTGATCACCCCAGCTGCGACCGCGAAGGCGTCCGTCCAGCACAGCCAGCCGGCCGCTGGATCGGCGCAGGGGGGCCACCGCAGCGGGGATGAGACGCAGCGCTTCAGGCAACAACAGCGAACGGAACCAGTCCGTGCCTTGGTGCTTCAGCCGGTCGACCCGTGCGGCCGTGATCGGACAGGTGAGGCTGGCGATCGGGAGCATGCCGATGATGATCTGCTCCGGCTCCGGCAGCTGATCCAGATGCTGCAGCCACCAGGACCAGCTGCCACTGATCACCCCGTTCTCCTGGGGTGCCGTGCACTGGTCCTGGACCCGGGTGCCGAACTCCGCAGCGAGGGATGCGGTGAGGGAGTGCCGCAGGGCGGCGTCGTCCAGCAAAAGAATGGTCAGCCCGGGGCGACCGAGAATCAGGCGTCGGCTCTGTTCCAGCAGATGCTGGGCATAGATCTCCGTGTTGGGCAGCGGCTGGCGGCGGGGCGCGAAGAGTGGCAGCGGTTCCTCCAGCTCCGCCTCCCGCAGCACAGCGGTGACCCCTGGTACGGCGCCGGCCTGTTGAAGCTCATGGTCCAGGCGGGTTGTTTCGCCGGTTTCACTCAGCATCAGCACTGGACGATCACGCAGGAGCCCTTCCAGTTGTTCCAGAGGCTCCAATGGTTCGAGGCACCAGCTCCACTGCAGCAGTCTGTGATCCAGTTCCGCCCAGTTCGCCCAGTGGCGAGGATCGCTCGCCAGCAGGTCAGCCCATGGTTCGGGACAGGGGCCCAACACGCCCAGCAGATCCCGGAGGCTCTGGCAGGAACTGCCTTCCAGACGGATGCGTGCGTGGGCGTGGGTCGCTTCCCGGAACAGCTGTCGGCTGAGGCGTTCGTACCGCTCCAGCAAAAGGTGGTCCGCCTGGGGAAGGGCCTGGCGCAGCCGTTCCCAGTCAGCGGCTTCAAGTCGGATCGCCATTGACTGGCGCAGCCGTGCGCTCAGCTGATCGATCTCTGGAATCAGCAGCTGACGCCCGCCAAGCACACCTTGACGGTGCGCCTGGATCAGGCCGGCATGGTCGAGCAGCCACAGCTGTTCGGCCGGTGGTGGGGTGCTGCCCTCCCAGCAGGCCAGGCGGAATCCCTGTTGGGCCAGACGGGGGCGTTCCACATTCAGCAACCGTTGCCGCTGGCCTGGCGTCAGCACCAGCACCGCTGAGCTGGGTTGCAGACACAGGGGCATCAACAGCCCAAGCCACCAGCGTTGCTTCCGGCTTGGTGCAAGGCGAATCAGCGTTCGATCCCGGCGCCTGATGCTGCGACCCACCAACCTGCTCAGGGTGAGGTGATGGGGCCAGTTCGATTCCTCCCGCCGCAGCAGGGACTTGAGGTGGCTGTGGGCCTGAGCTTCAAGCATCGCTGAACCCTACGCAGGGTTCAGCGGCAGAAGAGTTCATCGCAATCGATCGACCAACATGGTCTGAGGACCTTGTGGGGCATGGGCGTGGAAGCAGGGTGCATCGGGATTGTTGGTCTTGGCCTGATCGGTGGATCGATCGGGCTGGATCTTCGCTCCCATGGCTGGGAGGTGCAGGGGCTGGTGCATCGCAAGCAGACGGCGGACCGTGCCCTGGCCCGTGGTCTCGTCAGTGCGGTAAGCACCGATCCGAGCTGTCTTCAACGCTGCAATCTGGTGGTGCTGGCTCTGCCCATCCCCGCTCTTCTGCAGCCCGATCCGGCCCTGGTGGACGCGCTGCCGAGGAACGCCGTGATTACCGATGTGGGCTCCGTGAAGCAACCGGTGCTGGACCGTTGGAAGCCACTGCATCCGCGCTTCGTCGCCAGTCACCCCATGGCCGGTACGGCATCGGCCGGCGTGGAGGCCGGACAATGCGATCTGTTTCGGGGCCGACCCTGGATCGCCACGCCCGATGCCGGCACTGAGCCGGAGGCTCTGGCCAGAGTGCAGGTCCTGGCCACCCAATTGGGCAGCCATTGGTTCACCGCTGCCGCCGGCCAGCACGATCAGGCGGTGGCGTTGATTTCCCATATGCCGGTTTTGGTCAGTGCGGCTCTTCTCCGCACGGCGGGAGACGAACGGGATCCTGAGATCCGGCGACTGGCGCAAGCGCTTGCCTCCAGTGGATTTGCCGACACCAGCCGCATCGGTTCAGGCAATCCCGACCTTGGCGTGGCCATGGCCTCCAGCAACCGTGAGGCTGTGCTGAAGGCCCTGGCGGCCTACCGCTGGAGCCTGGAGCAGCTTGAGGATGCTGTGCTCAGAAACAACTGGGATCAGCTGCGCAGAGAACTGTCCCGCACCCAGGCTCTTCGGCCCGGATTCCTCCAGGCATCTTCCGAGCTCAGCTCCTGAGCAGCAGCTGCTGGCCCCGGGCCGCCATCAGCTGACGGCACGCATTCAATGCCGAGAGGCTCACCCCAGCCGTGCCCTCCCCGGGATGCAGGCTGTCCCCGCAGAGCCAAAGGCCCGGCAGCGGTGTGCGACCCGCCAGTCCGAACGGACCGAAGCGCGTCGGGTGCTGGCCCAGGCCGCCCACCATGCCTCGAGGACGTCCGGTCCAGCCGGCGAACCCCCTTGGCGTGGCCAGTTCTGCGTGCAACCAGTCCTGTTCGCACAGCCCCAGCCAGTCGCTGAGCTGATGGCGGATGGCTTTAAGGCACTGGCTTTTGCGCGTTTGGTAAGCCGTTTCCTCCAACGTGCACCAGTCGGCGGTCGGGGTGAACACACTGGCGATGAGGGTGGCCTGCCCTGCCGGGGCACGGCCGTCCCCGTCTTTGCTGATCGACACGAACAGGGATCCGGGATCGTCACCCGCCCGTTGAAGGTGTCCCGTCCATGGAGTCGGCAATGCATCACGCCGGACAGCGCCATAGAGCACCAGGGCTCCACTGGGTTCGGGCAGGCTTTTCAGGCGATCCCGGTAGCGCTTCGGCAGCATTGGCGATGGGATCAGATCCAGCAGGCACTGCGGTGGCAGGCTGCAGACCAGATCCGCTCCGTGGTGGATTTGGCTCTTGCCAGATGGGCCATCCACCCTCACCTGCCAGCCCTGCTGGCCTGGTTCGAGGGCTGTGACGCGATGGCGCAGCAGCACGCGCCCCCCCTCTGCTTCGATTGCCTGCTTCAGCTGGTCACTGAGCACCTGCATCGAGCCGTTCAGATGCCACAACCCAAGCGGTGCCTGAACCATTTGCAGAACGGTCGCCCCATAGAGGGCTGCGGTCCGATCGGCGGGCTCCTGGGAATAGAGCTTCAGTTGGAGGTCGAGGAACCGCCGCAACCGCAGGTTGTCGCCGCAGCCACAGAGCTGGAGCAGGTCGGCCATGGTCAGCCCCGTCAAAAGGCCGGATGCAACCGTTGCCGGGCGAAGAGCCGTGATCAGCTGGCGCAGATCCCAGAGTGAGCGCGGCGTGACCACGGGGTCGCGGCTGGCAAAGGTCCAGTTGCTGCGATGGATGGCTTCGCAGAGTCGCCAGAACGGTTCACTGCCCGGAAACTGGCTGCTGCGTTCCAGCCTCCAGCGCTCCGGGTCATGCCAGAGCGGGATCGGCTTGGATCCGTCGCCAAGGTCCACCATGCATCCCGGATCCAGGATCTCGGCATCCGGCAGCGGCAGGCCCAGATGCCGGAGCAACCGTGCATGGCTCCCGCCGGCTTCAAGGCCGGCAACCTGGGTTGCGCCCACATCAAACACCCACGACCCCCGGCGGAAGGTGCCGGCACAACCACCCGGTTGATGGTGCGCTTCCAGCAGGGACACCGCGACCCCTTCCTTGGCCAGCAGTGCTGCAGCGGTGAGGCCGGCGATGCCGCCACCGATCACGATCACGCCGGACGAATCCAAGGGTTTCCACAAAACCGTTGCATGCTGGCAACAGATGAACGCAAGCCGGCGATGAACCCTCGTCTGCAGCAGGAGCTGGTGGCACCAGAGGGGCCATTGGCTGGCGTGGAGCTGTTGGATGTGAAGCCTGTGGCCGGTGGCTGCATTCATCAGGCCTGGTGTCTCACCCTCGGGGATGGCCGACGTCTGTTCGCCAAAAGTGGCGGTCCTGCTGCCATGGCCCTGTTCGAGGTGGAAGCGGAGGCCTTGAGGACTCTGCGTCGCTATGCCGATGCGGAATCCATTGCGGTGCCAGCACCTCTGGCCCTGTCAGCGCTGCCCAGCGGTGCCGTGATGCTGTTGCCATGGCTTGAGCTCAGCGGCGGTGATCAGGCCTCCCTCGGCCGTGGGCTTGCCCTTCTCCATCAAGCCTCGGAAGGGGGTTCAAACGATCGCTACGGCTGGCATCGGGATGGGTACATCGGTGCCGGGCCGCAGCCGGGGGGATGGCGCGACAGCTGGGGTGCCTGTTTTGTGGACCTGCGACTCCGTCCACAGTTGGAGCTGGTCGGCGACCTGGGTTTGCCAGGCCCATCGGTGGAGCGGGTGCTGGAGCGTTTGAAAGAGTGTCTCGATCAGCTCGACATTTCGCCGTACCTGGTGCACGGCGACCTTTGGGGAGGCAATGCGGGTGTGCTGGCCGATGAACGGGGGAGCCTGTTTGATCCGGCCTGCTGGTGGGCCGATCCTGAGGTTGATCTGGCCATGACCCGGTTGTTCGGCGGGTTTGGCAGGCGGTTTTATGACGGCTACTTCAGTGTTTTACCCGCAAGACCGAACTGGGACGAACGGGTTGAGATTTATAACCTGTATCACGTGTTGAACCACGCCAATCTTTTCGGCGGGAGTTACCGCAATCAGAGCCGGGCCAGTCTGCAGAAACTGGCCCGTGACCTCGGCTGATGCGTCAGCCCAGGTATTCCTGACGCAGGGTCTGAACGCGCTGAACGAGGGCGGTGCGCTTTTCGCTGGTGGTGAGGTTCCTCCAGCTCCACTGGCCAACCACCACAACACCGAGAAGTTCCAGCAGTCCGGGAACAACTGGGAGGAGATTGATGGTGTCGAGGATGCCCTTGATCAGGATCTGGGCCACGATCACAGCGGCGAAGATGCCGACGATCTTTCCGATCCGGCCCATCTGATTCCAGTCGACCTGATCGAGGGTGTCGTTGACCTTGCCCAACACTTCGCTGTAGCGCTCGGTGAACGAGGCGGTGTCTTCGGCGCCCACGGACGCGTCCACCGCAGGCGTCGCGTCGGTCGCGGGGTCCTTAACTTCGGTGCTGGCGTCGCTCATGGAACCGACAGAATTGTTTATTCAGTCCGCAGAGCGTATCGGGGGTGGCCCGATCGTGCCATCAAAGCTGCTGCTGAATGGTCGTTGCCTCACGGTTCTGCTGCGAACGCTTGAGGCGGTCTGGCCGGAGGAGGGCTGCGCCTTGCTGGTAGGTGGTTCTTCGGCCGATGGCATCCTGCGGCTGAATCAGGTTTGGCCCGCTTGCAACCGCTGGGGACGGGAGGGCATCCCAGCCTCCTGGGGGGACTCCGATTCCGGCGCACGCAACAACAATTTCTGCCTTGACTCCCGCGAGCAGTTGGCAGCCCAGCGCTGGTCCCGGCAACGCCAGCAACGGATCATCGGCGTGGCCCATTCCCATCCCACGGGTGAGCCGGTTCCCTCAAGCGCTGATCAGCGCCGGGGAGAACCCAAGCAGTTGATGCTGATCCTCTCCGCACAGCGCCAACTGCGGGCCTGGTGGTTGGGGGAGGATCGAGAGGTGCGGCCGGTGCCGATCGATGTCGACTGAGGAGCTGACGTCTCAGGAACGGGAACGCTATTCCCGGCATCTGTTGTTGCCCGAGGTGGGACCCGTTGGCCAGGAACGGCTCAAGGGTGCCTCCGTGCTCTGCATCGGTGCCGGTGGACTGGGTTCGCCGCTGTTGCTGTATCTGGCGGCCGCTGGTGTCGGCCGGCTGGGGATCGTGGATGGCGACGTGGTGGACGTGTCCAACCTGCAGCGTCAGGTGATCCATGGCACGGGATGGCTGGGGCGCTCCAAGGGGCAATCCGCCGCCGCCAGGCTTCAGGAACTCAATCCCCATTGCGGTGTGGAGCTGCATGAGCGGATGCTCGATGCAGACAACGCTCTGGATCTGATCCAGAGCTACGACGTGGTCTGCGACGGGTCAGACAATTTCCCGACCCGTTACCTCGTGAACGATGCCTGCGTGCTGCTGGGCAAGCCCTTGGTGTACGGCTCAGTGCAGCGTTTTGACGGTCAGGCCTCCGTCTTCAACCGCACGCCGACCAGCCCCAACTACCGCGATCTGCTGCCGGAGCCGCCGCCAGCCGGGGACGTTCCGTCCTGCGCGGAGGCGGGGGTGATGGGGGTGATGCCAGGGCTGATCGGATTGATCCAGGCGACGGAGGCGATCAAGCTGATCACGGGCATCGGCCGCAGCCTCGATGGCCGCCTGCTGGTGGTGGATGCCCTGACCATGCGGTTCCGGGAGCTGACGTTGCGCCGTGACCCGGACCGTCCACCGATCGATCGCTTGATTGACTACAGCCAGTTCTGCCGTCCTGCGGCGCCTGACATGGACAGCATCAGCGTCACCGATTTGAAGGTGCTTCTCGACAGCGATCGCTCCGATGTGGTTCTGATCGATGTGCGCAATCCAGCTGAAGCCGAGGTGGCTGTGATCCCTGGGGCCGTGCTGATTCCTCTTGGCACAATCAAAAGCGGTGAGGCGATCGAACGCATCCGCGGCCTTGCCGGCGAGGGAACCCTCTACATCCACTGCAAACTTGGAGGCCGTTCCGCCCAGGCTGTGGAGTTGCTGGCTGAGCAGGGCATCCACGCCACGAATGTGGCCGGTGGAATCGATGCCTGGTCCCAGCAGGTGGATCCGGATGTGGCGCGCTATTGATCCCTGGGGCTCAGTAATCCACCCCGCGCTTGAGGTCCACGCCCTGCTCGGCGTAGTGCTTGTGGCACACCATTTCCGAATGAACGCTGGCGAGATCAAAGTAAGCGGGCTGGTTTTTACAGCGACCCGTGATGATCACCTCGGTTTCCGTCGGCTTGCGCAGCAGCGTTTGCACGATGGGCTCCTCCGGCAGCAGCTCCAGATCCACCGTTGGATTGAGTTCATCCAGGATCACCGTCTTGTAGAGACCGCTTGAGATGGCAGCGCGGGCGATCTCCCAGGCCCGTTCCGCTTCCACATAATCAATCGGTTCCTGTTGGCCGCGCCAGACGATGGCGTCCCGGCCAGAGCGGAGGTGATCCACAAGGTGGGGATAGCTGTCGCGCAGCGCGGCGATGGCCGCATCTTCGGTGTAGCCCGTGCCGCCCTTCAACCACTGCAGGATCAGCACGCGATGGCTTTTGTCCTGGCTGATTCCGCGCCCGATCGCCTGCAACGCCTTGCCCAGGGCACTGGTGGATTTGCCCTTGCCCTCACCGGTGTAGATCTCGATCCCGCTGCTCATGTTCAGAGGGATCACGCGTTCGTCCTCCAGTCCTGGTCGCCGGTGCGCTCGCATCTCCGAGTGGAGGTCGGCCACACGTACCAGGGGGGAGGGTGCGGCCCGGCCGGTCACGATGATTTCCATGCCCGCCGGCCGGTCGCTGAGGGTGCGCACCACGTCCTCCACATCCAGCAGCCCCAGGTCCAGCACCGGGTTGAGCTCATCGAGCACCACCACGGAATACAGGGCACTGGCGATGGCTCCCTTGGCAATCACCCAGCCCCGCGCTGCCTCCTCCCGGTCGAACCGTGTGGCCTCCTCGGCGGTGAAGTGATCGGCCCGACCGGTCCGCAGGTGATCGATCAGATGGGGGAAGCCCTGTTGCAGCGCTTCGATTGCCGCGTCTTCGTCGTAGGCCCTTCCGGGCCCCTTCAGGAACCGCAGCAGCAGCACACGGGTGCGACGTTGCTCACAGATGCCGAGGCCGATCGTGCGCAGCACCACACCCAGGGCGGCCTGGCTCTTGCCCTTGCCCTCACCGTCATAGATGTGCAGCTGGCCATGGCTTCGCTCGCGGCTGTCTGCCGCTGTAACGATGCCGATGCTTCGGGGCATGGTCCCGGCTCTTACCGTTGGAGCCTACTGAGCTTGATCGGGTTGTTCCTGTGATGTTCCGGCTGCAGGACTCCTTGCCGGCCCGAGAGGGCGAACTGCTGCAGTCCCTCAGAGCGTGGTTTGCCCAGCAGGACGCCGTGTGTGTGGCCTATTCCGGCGGTGTGGACAGCACACTGGTAGCGGCCATTGCTCATGAGCAGAAAGGGGATGGGGCCTTCGCCGTGACGGGGGTGTCTCCGGCCCTCGCTCCCCATCTGCTTGAGGAGGCACGGTCCCAGGCCGCCTGGATCGGCATCCGCCATCGGGAGTGCACGACCCGTGAGTTGGCCGATCCTGCTTACAGCAGCAATCCCATCGATCGTTGCTTCGCCTGCAAGCGTGAGCTGCATCGCCATCTCCAACCGATCGCTGTTGCGGCAGGCGCTGCCCAGGTGATCGATGGGGTGAACCTGGACGATCTTGGCGATCATCGGCCCGGCATCGAGGCCGCGCGGCTGGCTGGGGTGCGATCACCTCTGGCGGAGTCAGGGATCGACAAGGCCGCCATTCGCAGGTTGTCCCAGGCGCTGGGATTCCCATGGTGGGACAAACCGGCCCAGCCCTGTCTCTCTTCGCGTTTTCCCTATGGAGAGAGCATCAGCGCTGAACGCCTGAAGCGGGTGGGCCAAGCCGAGGCCTGGCTGTTGTCCCACGGATTCTCCAGGGTTCGGGTGCGTTGTCAGGGCTTGTCCGCGCGGATTGAGATCCCGCGCGACCGTCTGCTTGATCTGATGCAGCTCAATGAGCGTGAACCCCTGGTGAGCACGATGCTGGGACTGGGGTTCACGTCGGTGAGTCTTGATCTCGAAGGGCTTGTCAGCGGCAAGCTCAATCGCGAGATCTGATCAGCTTCAGCTGGTCATGGGGATCGGGTCGCGCTCGACCGTGGCCACAGCCGCTGGAGTTTCCCTCAGAAAGCTTCTCAGGGCATGGCGACCGGCCTTCAGCCCATCCCGCATGACGGCACAAGCCTGTTCCGGCATGGTGTGGTCGCCGCAGGTGAACACATCCACAGCGGCGTATCCGCTTTCCGGCCAGGTGTGGATGGAGATGTGCGATTCGGCCAGAAGGGCCAGTCCCGTGACGCCTTGGGGTTCGAATCGGTGGGTGATCAGGTTGAGAAGGGTCGCACCAGCACGTTTCGCTGCAGTTGTGATGGTGGTTCTCAGGAAAGCTTCGTCGTTGAGCTTGGTTGGGTCGCAGTCGTACAGCTCAAGAATGCAGTGTTTGCCAACCATGTCGGTGGCTTGGTTGTGGGTGTCCCCCCATCCCGGGTTGGGATGCAGGTCAGACAGGGTCTGCTCCATCAGGGCATCAAAGAAAAACAGCACGCCACACTATCTGACTTCGATTCCACAGCCCAGATCACCCGGCTGAAGAATCTGGGATTGACGACGCCAGCCCCCTTCGAAGCCCTCAAGGTGCGTGGCACTGATCAGGCACTGGTGGTCCTGGCCAACGGCATCCAGAAGCAAGTGCTGGCGGGTGGGGTCCAGCTCGGCCAGAACATCGTCCAGGAGGAGCAGGGGCGCTTCGCCGAACAGCTGGGTCATCAGCTCCAGTTCCGCCAGCTTCAGGCCCAGCACCAAGGACCGTTGCTGACCGGCTGAACCGAACCGCCGCGCCGGCGCTCCCCCGAGCTGCAGCGCGATCTCATCCCGATGGGGTCCCACCCTGCAGCTGCCCAGCCGCTCCTCTTCAGGACGTTGCTGGCGCAGTTGCTCCTCAATCGCAAGACGCCACGGCTCTTCCGCTTCAGCGGCCTCCAGGCGGCTGCCGGGTTGGTACAGCAGTTGAAGCTCTTCGGAGCCGGCACTCAGATGGCTCTGCCAGCGCCGGGCAATCGGTTCCAACCGCAACAGGGCCCGTTGACGCCGCCGGTGAATCCGTGTGCTCACCAGTGCCATCTGGACGTCGAAGGCATCGAGCAGGGCGTTCCGCTCCTGCACGTTGTGGCGGGTGCTGTATCGCCAGAGCTGGCTGCGTTGCCGCAGCAAACGGTTGAAGCGGCTGACCAGTTCCGCGTACACCGGCTCGAGCTGGAGCACAACCCGGTCCAGCCACTGGCGCCGCAGGCCTGGTTCCCCTCGCACCAGGTCCAGATCGAGGGCGCTGAAGCTGATGCAGCGAAGCGGGCCGATCAGATCAAGCTGCCGTTCCAGCGTCTTTCCGTTGCGGCGTGCCTGACGTCCGCCACTGCGGCGGAGTTCCAGTTCCAGCACGTCTCCCCCATCGAGACCGGCCCGCAGCAGAGACCGGGGAGCGTCCCACTGGATCAGGTCCCGGTCCTGACTGCAGCGATGGGAGCGGAGGCTGCCCAGCAGTTCCACCGCTTCAAGCAGGTTTGATTTGCCGATTCCATTGGGACCGATCACCAGCAGCCTCGGCTGGGTCAGCTCCAACGTCAGCTGACCATGGTTCCGGAACCCCTGCAACTGGAGCGTTTGGAGCCGGATGGGTCAGGGGGCGACGTTTGGGTAAGGTACAGACTTCAGGTCGCTCTGTTGAGCGATCTCCTGCTGTCGCCATACGGCCGACCAGTGGGCATGTAGCTCAGTTGGATAGAGCATCAGATTCCGGTTCTGAGGGTCGGGGGTTCGAGTCCCTCCATGCTCGTGTTCAGTTCGAATCCAAGGTCGGCTTCAGCCGCAGTCCCATGGCCCGGATGCCACTGGGATCAATCACGAAGCCCTGTTTCTTCAGGGCTTCAACAGACATCTGTGGGGCGGAGACCGAGAGGCTGCATCCCGGCAGATCCCTCCTGAGGATGTGCAGAGCTCGGTGCATCAGCACCGTCAGGAGCTGGGCCTGATCCGGGCCCGGCCGTGCGGCCAGATTCCACAGATTGGCATTCAGGGCGAGGTCGCTGGTGGCACGCACGAATCCCACCAGTTCGCCACTGGCCAGCTCGATGATGCTGATCTGCCAGAGACTTCGCTCCAGGGCACGGGGCCAGAGCTCTTCCGGGTGGGTGGATTCCAGGCAGGACGCCAGCAAACGGTTGATCGCTTCTGGGGATGGCGGGTCGCTGGTTTCGAGACGGTATCCCTCGGGAAGCTGGGGAACGCTGCCCTGCTGCAGAAAATGAAGCAAGAGATCAGCCCGTGTTGCGCATGCCTGCGGCGATGCCGTTGAGGGTGAGCAAAGCGCCCCGGAGCAGTTCACTGCGGCTGTAGGTGCGGCGGTCCTCAGGCGTGCCCGGGGACTCACTCATCGGGGGCTGCCGGTTCTGGTCCCGCAGCCGGCGCAGCAAGGCCACCTGGAGGAAGCCGAGGGGAACAATGGTGCGGTTGCGCAGGTCCACCGAGAGTTGCAGGTTCTGATCCGCGCCGAGCAGCCTGTTCTGGCCTGTGATTTCAAGCACTAGCTTCAGGGTGAGGGCGTACTCATCGGAAATCACCCTGAAGATCGCCTCGAACGCCTCCCGCTGTTCGGGGTTTCCAAGGCTGCTCATGTAGTGGTGAGCGAGATCCAGATCCACCTTGGACAGCGTCATCTCCACCTTGGAGATCAGCATCCGGAAGAACGGCCAGCGCTGATGCAGGCGCCGCAGCAGATTCAATTGATCCGGATCGTCGTTGACTTCGGCGGCGAGGGCGCTGCCCACCCCGAACCAGCTTGGCAACAGGAAGCGGCTCTGGGTCCAACCGAACACCCATGGGATCGCCCTCAGGCTGGAGAGGTCACGGGCCCCGGTTTTGCGGCGGGCGGGACGGCTGGAGATCTGCAGCTTGCTGATCTCCTCGATCGGCGTGACCTGTTGAAAGAACGCCACCAGGTCCGGGTTGTCATGCACTAGGGCGCGGTATTTGTCGCGGGATCGTTTGGCGACCCGGCTCATCAGTTGGTTCCAACTTGGTGTTGCATCCAGCTGATTCGTCACCAGGCTGTTCTGAACAACAGCCGTCGTCACGGTTTCCAGGTTGTACAGCGCAAGTTCCGGAAGGCTGTACTTCGAGGCGAGCACTTCACCTTGCTCAGTGATTTTGATCCGTCCCTGAAGGGTTCCGCTGGGCTGGGCCAGGATGGCTTGATACGCCGGTCCACCACCGCGGCTCACCGATCCGCCACGGCCATGGAACAGACGCAAGGCCACGCCGTGGTTGCTGGCCAGGGTCTGCAAGGCGATCTGCGCTTGATGGATCTCCCAGTTGCTCGACAGGAACCCGGAATCCTTGTTGCTGTCGGAGTAACCCAGCATCAGCTCCTGCAGCGGCTGACGCTGAGCACCCACGGCAGGCAGCAGGTTCCGATACAGCTGGGTCTCAAACAGGCCTTCCATCACGGCGGGGGCCCGCTGGAGATCCTCAACCGTTTCGAACAGCGGCACCACCAGTAGAGAAGCCCTGCCTGCAAAGGGGTCTGACAGGCCGATCTCCTTGGCCAGCAGCATCACCTCCAGAAGATCGGAGGCGGTGTGACTCATCGAGATCACATAGGAGTTGCAGATGCGCTGGCCGAACTCCTGCTGCAGCCGATGCAGCATCCGGAACACCGCGAAGGTCTGGGCGGTTGGCTCCGTCCATTCCACTGCTGCTGGGATCAGAGGACGGCGGGTGCGCAGCTCCTCCAGCAGCCAAGCCACCCGCTCATTTTCGTCCATCGCGCCGTATGGACGGGGGAGTTGGAGATAGCTGGTGAGTTCGTCGATGGCATCGCTGTGGCGGGTGCTCTCCTGACGGATGTCCAGGCTGGCCAGGGAGAAGCCGAAGATGTGCACCTGATGCAGCAGGGTGTCGAGCTGCTCGCAGCTGAGTTCAGTGCTGACCAGGCTGTTGCGGATCAGTTCCAGGTCACTGCGGAACTGATCGACGTCTGTGTAGTGCAGCGCTTCCTGGCCAGGGATCCCATCCGGTTGATCACTGGGGTCCGCTTCAGGTGGCGTCTGCCAGCCGGCATCCGACAGCTGGTTGTTGCGCACCAGGGTGCGCTCGAGCCGTTCCAGGATGTAACTCAGCTTGAGACGGTATGGCTCCAGCCGATATCGGGCGGCACGGCGCTCGTAAATCTCCGGAAAACGAAGCCGATCCATCTCCAGGGATTCCAGCAGCGGAGGCGACACCTGGCTCCACTGCATCGAGATGCTGAGCTGATTGCGCAGGGCCTGGACCGACGCGATGTACAGCTCGAGCATCAGCTGGCGCTGATAACAGGCGGTACGCCAGGTGATGTCCGGTGTCACGGAGGGATTGCCATCCCGATCGGAGCCGACCCAGGATCCGAAGGTGCAGAAGGACGCCTGGGGGAACTGCACGTCGGGATAATGCCGACTCAGGGAAGCGATCAAGCGGCGGCGCAGCTGGGGCATTGCCTCGAACAGCACCTGCTGGAAGTAGTGCAGGGTGGAATCCACCTCGTCGAGCACGGTCGGTTTGAACTGGTGCAGTTCATCGGTGCGCCACCAGAGCCGAATCTCCTCCTCAAGCTGGCGTCGCAGGTCTTCTTCGTCGAACCGGGGCAGGGGTTGTTCGGATTGCAGCCGCTGCAGGAGGTTCGCCACACGCCGTTGCTTGTGGCGAACGGTGTGTCGGACGATTTCGGTGGGGTGTGCCGTGAACACAAGCCGGATGTCCAGCTCCGCGAGAAGTGTTTCCACCTGAGCCGGTGGAACATTCATCCGGCGCAGGCGTTCAAACACCTCGCCGAACGTGGCTGGGTCGGTCTGGCTGGCCAGAGGCGGAGCAAACGGATCGAAGGGAATGTCCTTGCCGCTGTCGTCGGCGCTGCGGCTGGGGATGAGGCTGTCGAGGTAGCTGTCTTCCTCGATGCGTTGCTCGAGGATGTTGATCAGCTGGAAATACAGCGAGAAGGCCCGTGCAGCGGCGATGGCCTCGGATAGATCCATCGTGCGGATCAGGTCCACGATCGCTTCGCTGGTGCTGTCTCCGTCGCGGCCTTCCAGGGCGACCGGATCGCTGAGCTGCTTGAGGCGGAGCAGCCGCTCACTCTGTTCCGGTGGGCACTCGCTGCGCAACACCGTTTGCCAGAGGTCTTCAACCAGTTCAAGCCGATGCTGCAGCAAGCGGCCTGCTCCGGGGCTGCCACCGCTGGCCCTTGGCTGTTCGCCATCGGGTGCATGGGCGGTGGACTGGGGCATCGACGCTCCGCTGCTCTCGGCACTTCGCATGATCATCCCAAAGTGCCGTTCAGCTCCAGGTTGATTTGTTCCTGGGCCTCCATTTCGAGGGTTCCCTGATGGAGCAGCGCGCTGATGTGGCTGCCCCCATTAACGGCATGGCTCCAGCGCATGGCTTGGTTCCCTGTGTCGAGAATCTGCGTGAGGGGGGCCAGAACACCGTTGATCCCGAAGCGCTCCGCCAGGGGGGTGAGTTGATCGATCAGCTCGGCGATCCAGCTTCGGCAGTCGATCGCTCGGCCGTCACGCCAGTGATGCAGCGTTGCATCCAAGCTGGAATGGGCAGCAGCTGCGTCGTTGTTGTCCGCCAGAGCGGCCAGCTCATCGCGTCCGAGCTGACTGGCGTGCAGAGGATCCAGCCGGTCGGTGCTCTCCCTGAGCTGCAGCACCCGCAGTTCCAGCAGAGCGGTGATGGCCAGCAGCTGAGCGGGATCAGTGATCAGATCGCAGATGCGCAGTTCCAGGCGATTGAGGTCGTAGGGGCGGCGCGGTCCATTGGGACGGACGGAGGTCCAGAGGTGGCGTTCGTTGCGCATCTGGCCATCGGCCAGGCGCTGCTCAACCCAATGGATGTAGTGCGCGTGATCGCGGAACAGCGGAACCTTGACAGGTGTGAGCGGAAACTGATGCCAGCGCTGGGAGTGATGCCCCGTCAGCTGGCCATCCAGAAAGGGTGAGCTCGCACTCAGAGCAAGCAGGAGTGCGGCTTCGCAGCGCACCAGCCGGACGGCCGCGAACAGCCAATCCGGTTCGCTGATGCCCAGGTTGATGTGAATGCTGGCGGTGACGACGCGGGTTCCGTAACTGCTCTCGATCAGATCGTGGTACGTGTTGCCGGGATCGGACCGTTCGAACCGGCTGCTGTCCCCCAGGCTGAGGGTGCTGCCCGGTAGGAGCGTCAGCCCTCTGTTCACCAGCCATTCACGCAGCCGACGGCGGGGCGCGAGCAGGGCCTCCGGCAGGGCTTCATAGGGACGGATCGGAGCCGTGATGTATTCCAGGTTCCGGCGATCCGGTTCGGTGACGAAGTCCGTGAGCTCCTTCACCACGTCACTGGCAACACCGACGTTGGAGCCGTCTGGCCGACCTGTGAACAGTTCGACCTCGAAACCTTTCAGAAGTAGCCCGTCGCTCATGGTTGCTTGGGGCTGAGGCAGGCCAGCGCAGTGAGCATGCCCCGGGCTTTGTTGAGGGTTTCCTGGAATTCCGCTGTCGGCTGGGAATCGGCCACGATTCCAGCTCCGGCCTGAACCTTCACCCGGCACCCTCCGGTCGGGTCCGGCTGGACGACCATCGTGCGAATGGTGATGGCGGTGTTGAGTGCCCCTGCCAGATCCACTGAGCCGTAAACCCCCGAGTAGGGCCCCCGTGCATCGGGTTCAAGGGCATGAATCAGCTGCATGGCGCGAATCTTTGGTGCTCCGCTCACGGTTCCTGCCGGGAATGCCGCCATCAGGAGGTCCCACACATCGCGCTGTGCAGCCAGCCGTCCCTCCACCTGACTGACGATGTGCATCACGTGGGAATAACGCTCGATCACCATCAGATCCTTGACCGTCACGCTGCCTGGCTGACAGACCCGACCCAGATCATTGCGACCGAGATCCACCAGCATCACGTGTTCGGCCCGTTCCTTGGGGTCCGCCAGCAGGTCCCTCTCGAGTTCGCGGTCTTCATGGGCGGAACGTCCGCGAGGACGGGTGCCGGCAATCGGGCGGAGGCTGGCGTGAATGCCCTCAGGTGCCGGTTCCGCCTGCACCATCACCTCAGGGCTGGAGCCGATCAGCTGCCAGTCGCCGAAGTCAAAGAAGGCCATGTACGGCGATGGATTCACCATGCGGAGGCTTCTGTAGAGCTCAAAGGGCTGTTGCGGTACGAGGGTCTCCAGGCGCTGGCTGATCACCAGCTGAAACACATCCCCTGCCGCAATGTGCTCGCGAGCGGTCGTGACGGCTGCTTCAAACTCGTCCTGGCTGCGGTTGCTCTCAACGTCCGGCAGGTCCTTGGCATCAGCGTTCCACGGGAGTGGATCCACCGTTGGCAGGGGCGCCTCCATGCGTTCCCGCAGCAGAGCAATTCGGTTGAGTGCCTTCTGCCAGGCGGCCGCTTCGCTCTGCTCAGATGACAGGTCTGCGAAGGCAACGGCCGTGATCTGTCTCTTCACCTGATCGAAGATCAGAATGGCGTCCATCAGCATCCAGATGCCATCCGGAGGATCGGAAGGGGTCCGCGGATGCACCGGAACGCTGGGTTCGATCCACTGAATCAGCTCGTATCCCCACATGCCGTACAACTGGCCGAGGGGCGGTAAGCCCGCAAGGCTGGTGCATCGATAGGGGGCCAGGCAGCGTCTGAGGCTGTCGAAGGGATTGCCCTCCATCACCTGTTCACGGCCATCACGCCAGCGTTGAACCAGGCGCTCTTGACGTGCTGTCGCTGTCCAGAGCGGATCACAGGCAATGACACTCCAGCGCCCGAGGGTTTCTCCCCCTTCCACGGATTCCAGCAGGACACCGGGCGGATGGTGAGCCCCAACCTTGATCCAGGTCGTGAGAGGAGTCTCAAGGTCTGCCGGCCAGCTCTGGGCGACCGGGATCAGATTGGAGCCGTTGGCGGCAGCCTCATGGAAGGCCGCTCGATCAGGACTGAACATGACGGCATCTTTGCAGCCCTGCTCTGGGAGCGGCCCGGATCAATGCCGTTGATCAGGCGTCGTAAGTGTTGCGGCCGCTGAACTTGATGTTGGCGGGATTGGTGTTCTCACCAATCCGACGGGGGTTGTGACCCACCATGGGCCGACCTTCGTTGACCTTTTCGGGGAAAACACCATCTTTTGGATGGAGGAATTCGGTGTCGCCGCCGGGGAAAATCCGGTAGATCTTGTAGTCCTCGATCCGCGGCTTGAACTTGGTGCGCAGCTGGGTGCCGAGGGCAAGGCACTGTTCCTTGCGGGCGAAGTACATGATGTTTTCGCCGGAATTCATCATCGCAGCGCCGCCTGTGGGCAATTCAAAAGCCTGCGCGCTGTTGCTGCTCCAGGTGATGGCGTATTTTTCTTCGGTTTCAGCAGAATTCAGCAGACCACCGGTGCTGCCGATGAACTGAGGAAGCTGACCATTCAACGCCGATGCTGTCATGGCTGCGGTAATCCAGACGGGCCTTTACGGCTGGAAAGTAGCACCGTGATCGGTCCCTAATTTCAGCGGCGACAGCAACCTTCACACCCGTCAACAAACCGATGGGTGGGATTCACCCAGGACTGGGGGCTACGGGAAAGAACACGGTGAGATCGCGATCCCGGCGGGCGTGGTACCGGCCTCCAAGGCTGGCCATCAATTGGCGTGTTGCCGCCTGGCTCAGTTGAAGGCTGCCGGTGGTGGGATCCCAGCTCAGAACCGTGCCGACCCGCTCGTTCCGCGACGCATCCATGCTGGTCCCGTTGGTGTTGCTCTTCTCCTGGCCCTCCACCAGCAGCTGCAGTTTCAGCCGTGCGCCCGCAGGTTGAAGCAGCAGGCGCAGCCCGGTTCCGCTGGGAAGACCGCGGCTGACGCGGTCGATCAAGCCGCCCAGCATCGGTTCCAGGCGCCTTGGATCGCTCAGCACGTCAGGGAGGTCGGGCTGCACCTCCAGGCTGAGGCTGAGTTGGCGCCGCGCCAGTTGGTCCTTCCAGAGCGGTTCTAGGGTCTGAAGGATCGACCCCAGATCGGTGCGTGCCAGTTGGGTGTCCTCCGGCTGCCGCTGCAGTTCTGCGGCATGGAAGATCAAACCGAAGCGGTCGATCTGCTCGCTGCATTCCCCATCGATCTGGCGCAGCCGCTTCTGCACCACCTCGGGAAGATCCTCGCGACGAAGCAGTGAACGGATCAACGTTCGGATCGTGGCCAGAGGGGTGCGCACCTCGTGGGTGATGGCCTCGAGCAGGCTCAGATCCTCCGGTTGGTCCATGGTGCTGCCGGTGGTCGGGGTTGGCTGCAGGGTCAGGCTTGGAGCCGTGACGGTGAGCTTCTCGGCGAGGCGAGGCCAGAACTGCTGCTCCAGCTCTGCATCGCTGTGCAAGGGGCCAAGGCTGTTCAGTTGGTCCTTCAGTTCCTCCGCCAGGTCAGGGGAATGTTCCCGCAGGCGCGCGCCGCACAGGGCCAGGGCATCACCGAGGGTGTCTGGATCGCTGCGCATCAGCAGTTGCCTGCAGCCGGGGCTGCCATGGATGGCGAGGGCCACCTGCAGGCTGGGCGTGATCACCAGCAGCAGTGGATCAAAACCGTCGTCCTCCTGAAGCGGCAGACGACGGAAGCGGATGCCGTCCTGGTGGTGCACCCCACTGCCTGGCAAGGCGGCGTTGAAGGGCCCGAACCGATCCAGGTTTTCCGGTGCCCATACCCATCCCTGCAGATGGCGCAACAGGTCCGGTTCGTACAGCGCGGGGAGAGGAGATGCCATCCAGATGCCCTGCTGGACCCCCCGCTTGAGCAGTCCTTCTTGAAGAATCTCCAGACCTGCCCACCACAGCCTGCGCACGCCGGACTCATCGCAGCGACCGGATGCGGCATCCAAGGCCAGCCGCTCCCGCAGGCTCTGGAGACTGGTGCCGCTCACCAGCGGTTCAGCAGACCACTGCGGCTCTGTCGGACCACCGACAGGCAAAGACCAAGGCAGATGAAGTTGACCAACATCGCCGAGCGTCCGTAGCTGAGGAATGGCAAGGGAATCCCTGTGATCGGTCCGAGGCCGATCGTCATGAAGATGTTCACCACCACCTGGAACATCACCATTGTTCCAATTCCAACAACCACCAATGCTTCGAAATCCGTCCTTGCATTGCGGGCCACCTGAAGCAGTCGCGCCATCAGCAAGGCAAAGCCTGACACCACCAGAACACTGCCGATGAACCCGGTTTCCTCCCCCAGGGCACTGAAGATGAAATCGGTGTGTTGTTCGGGGATGAAGCGCAATTTGGTGAGCTGACCCTGCAGCAATCCTGTCCCCAGAAGGCCTCCGGATCCAATGCCTACCGTGCTCTGAAGCAGGTGGTAGCCGCCCCCGAGGGGATCCTGAGCCGGGTCGAGGAACAGCACCAGACGATCGCGCTGGTAGTCCTTCAACCCGTTCATCCACAACCACGGTGTGACGACGGCCATCCCAGCGTGGATGAGCAGGGTGATGGTGGCTGCCATCCGTCGCCAGGGAAGGGTGCGGTAGGCGAGAACAGCCATCAGGGGGATCCACACAGCCATGGCCCAGGGCAACAGGCCGGACAGCAGGGCGGTCATCAAGGGCGACAGCAGCAGCACGACCCACTCGATCGGCATGCCAGACCAATACAGCATCGTGAGCATCAAGGCACCGAACACCAGGGACGTGCCGAGATCGGGCTGGATGAACACCAGCAACCAGGGAATGGAGATCACGCTGAGTGGTCGCAGTAGATCCACCGGTCGCTCCACTGGATAGCGCGCCAGAACCGCTGCCAGCAGAAGAATGGCAGCAACCTTCGCGAATTCCGAGGGTTGCACGTTCACGGGGCCAATGCTGATCCAACGCTGGGCCCCGAGTGCCGTGGTGCCGATCAGGCGCACGGCGATCAGGCTGAGAACCGTCAGGCCGTAAACCGGAATCAACAGAGGACGCAGCCGTTGGAGAGGCAAGCGTTCCAGGGCAAGCGCGATCACGGCGCCAACGCCGGCCGTGATCCAGTGGTGGTACCAGTCGGCGTAATCAGCCTGTCGTTGCGTGCTGGCGATCAGCACACCGGCGATGCCCACCATGGCCAGCGGCACGCCCCAGAGGATCCATTCCCTGGACCGTTGACGTCGTCCGCGGCTGGCCGTCATCGTCAGACCGGCGTTGCAACCTGCTGGACCACCCGTTCGGCCAACCGTTCGAATTCCTGTGCACTGGCGGAATCGGGGCGTGAGATCACGATCGGCTGGCCGCAATCTCCGCCGACTTGAACTGGCATTTCCATGGGGATCTGCGCCAGCAGCGGAACGTCGTAGTCGGAGGCCAGTGTGGAGCCTCCGCCGCTGCCGAACAGGGCATAACGCTGCTCCGGGCGGTCGGGTGGAATGAAGGCGCTCATGTTTTCCACCACGCCGAGCACGGAGATGCCGAGTTGTCGGAACATCGCCAGTCCCCGCCGCGCATCCTGAAGAGAGACCTGCTGCGGGGTTGTCACGATCACGACGCCGCTCATCGGGACGGCCTGGGCGAGGGAGAGCTGGGCATCACCGGTGCCGGGGGGAAGATCAACCACCAGCACATCCCGTTCGCCCCATTCCGCTTGATAGAGGAATTGACGGATGATGCCGTTCAGCATTGGGCCACGCCAAATCACCGGCTGGTGCTCATCGATGAGCAGGCCCATGGAGACCATGGCGACGCCGCAGCTCTCGATCGGGATCATGCGCTGCTGATCACCACTGCCCTGCACCTCCGGCGTCTGATCGGCAACCCCGAGCATCAGCGGTGCGTTCGGGCCGTAGATGTCCGCATCCAGCAAGCCCACGCGCAAGCCCTGCCGTGCCAGGGCACAGGCCAGATTCACCGCCACCGTGCTCTTGCCCACGCCGCCTTTGCCGCTGCTCACGGCAATCACATGCCGAACGCCCGGAATGCTCTGGCGTTCGGCCGGTTGTCCATGGCCGGCCTGGCCAATCGCCCCCTGACTGGCGGGTTGGCCCAGTTCGATCTGCACCTCATCGATCCCGTCCAGTTCCAGCAGGATCTGTCGGGCTTCACCGGCGATCCGTTCACGTTGGCCCTGGGCGAATCCCGGCAGGGTGAGCCGGATCACCGCTCGCGGTGGGGCCACGCGCACCTGATCAATCCAGCCGAGTTCCGTGACGGCACGACCACTCCCCGCATCCCGGACCTGCGCAAGGACACTGTTCGCCTGCTCGGCCGAAACCATCTTTCAGGACTGCTGCGGGGTGGATCCTAGGGGCGGCCTCCCGTGACAGTCCCTGACGGAGTGTTGTCTTGGGCTGGCATCACCTGTTTAGGTTCTTCGATTGATTGGTCCAGCGTTCATGGTTCGCTCCCCCCAGCCCGTGCTTGAGCTGCCGCCCAGCGATTCGAGAGCCAGGGCCAGGGCGATGGTGATGGGCCTGCAGGACGAGATCTGCGCTGGGCTTGAACAGCTGGACGGCGAGGGTCGTTTCGTCGAGGAGAGCTGGGATCGACCTGAAGGTGGTGGTGGCCGATCCAGGGTGATGCGTGAGGGCCGGGTGTTCGAGCAGGGCGGAGTGAACTTCTCGGAAGTGCAGGGTGAACAGCTCCCGCCCTCGATTCTCAAGCAACGCCCCGAGGCCAAAGGTCATCCCTGGTTCGCTACGGGCACCTCGATGGTTCTGCACCCCCGCAACCCTTACATCCCCACGGTGCATCTGAACTACCGCTACTTCGAGGCCGGTCCGGTCTGGTGGTTCGGTGGTGGTGCCGACCTCACCCCGTACTACCCGTTTCTGGAGGATGCACGGCACTTCCATCGCACCCATCAACAGGCCTGTGATTCGGTGCATCCTGATCTGCACAAGGTGTTCAAGCCCTGGTGTGACGAGTATTTCTTCCTGAAGCACCGGTCCGAGACCCGTGGCGTCGGCGGCATCTTTTACGACTATCAAGACTCCACGGGCGTTCTCTACAAAGGGCAGGATCCTCAGGGTCCCGCAGCTCAGGTGTCCGCCGGTCTCGGTCCCCGCCCCCTGGGCTGGGAGCAGCTGTTCGCTCTAGGTCAGGCCAACGGACGCGCCTTCCTCCCCTCTTACACGCCGATTGTGGAGAAGCGCCACTCCACCGCCTATGGCGAGCGGGAGCGTGAGTTCCAGCTCTATCGCCGTGGCCGCTATGTGGAGTTCAACCTCGTTTGGGACCGCGGCACAATTTTCGGCCTGCAGACCAATGGTCGAACCGAATCGATCCTGATGTCGCTCCCCCCCTTGGTGCGATGGGAATACGGCTACACCGCTGAACCCGGATCCCGCGAAGCCCTGCTCACCGAGTTGTTCACCAAGCCGCAGGACTGGCTGGGAGATTCTTCATTGGAGGAGCGTTGCCGGCCCCACGGCGCGATCAATTGACGCCCTNAACCAGGGCGTTCACCACCCGTTGCGCGATGCATTCCAGGGTTTGGGCCCGGGTGGTCGGATTGCGCAGTTTGGTTTCCAGCGGGGGTTCCAGCATGGCGATTTCGAGAATGCCAATGCCCCTTCTGGGACCGCCGAGGCCACCGCGGAAGAGCCTGGGAAACCGACCGAAGGCCTGGCCAAGGCTTTCATCGAGAGCATTGAGCGGTCGGTTGATCGCCGGAATCAGGCCGGAACCGAAGCCATAGGGGCGGTAGGCATCGAAGTGAATTTCGAGGATGTATTCCCCTTTGGCCGAGCGGACCTTGGCCTGTGACCAATTGGTGCGTGGATCAGCGTCATTCCGAATGGTCAGGCTCGGTGGGGTGTAGGCGCTGATGTTCAGCCCGCGGCTCAAGCCTTGCCGAACGACCGCCTTCTGCACCGCAAGATTCCAATAGAGCTCGTCCCGCATGCGCGAATCCATCGGTGCGGCATTGCGTTGATCCACCGCAAACCCTGGGGTGCCGGCGCTCGCCATCCCCTGGGAATCGGCGTGTCCAGCCATCACCACGATCGGNACATCCTTCGGAACGGGCGCCCGNCCCACCCAACGGCCGGGCATNCGGGTGCGGCTGCCAAGCAGCGGATCCGGGTTGCCTGGAGGGGTACAGGCTTTCGATGCTTGCGCTTCAGGCCTTGGCTTCTCCGCTGGCTTCAACCAGTTCAAACGCTGCTGGGCGCTGCCGGGTTGCTGCAGCAGCAAGGCGAAGCTCAAGACCGTCAGTAGGCGCCGACCAGCGGTCCGACGCCGTTTCAGCCAATCGATCGAATGCATGATCGTGGTTCAGATCGGGGACGACAGCAGGGATCCATCGCTGGACAGTTCGAGGGATTTGGCCAGCTCCAGTTCAATCGCAATCAACTCATCCCGATGGGCCCGCAGCCGCAATGCGCTTCCCANTCCNTCCTGGGTTTCGAGCAAGCGCAGTTCCAACGCTTCGGTGCGAGCGGCCCGTCGCGTGTAGACCCACCCGGCGACAGGACCGAGCAGGATCAGCAGCAAGGGCCACCAGGACAGTTCGGGGGCCAGTTGGCGCAAAACCAACCCGAAACAACCCCCACCGGTTGCCGCCAGTGCAGACAACAGCACCGCCAGAGGNCGGCTGGCAGCGACGCTGCCACGGAACCGCAGAACNTGGCGCTCAGCATCGCCACCATCTCTGATCCAACCGCGCAGTTCCAGCCATTCGTTGATGCCATTGAGGACATCAAGAGCGGGCTGGGGAGAGTGCACATCCACCACGGTGGTGCGGTCCTTGCTGGCGGCGCGCAAGAAGAAAACCAGACCGATGGCCAGGAGGACGGTTAGCAGCAGGGTGGATTGGAATCCCGAAGGCATGGGTGCCATCGATCGGTGGCACCGTTCTAGGCCCTCCCAGGCGTTGGTCAGCCCAGCGCCAGTCGGTGGGACTCCAGCCAGCTGTGCCAGGGCGTCATCAATTTTTCAGCCTGTCCACGGGCAACCGGCATCAGATGCAGCATCCGCCGCGGCCGGCCGCGGCTTGGGCACCGCTTTGTGTACGTGCTGATCAAGCCCTGTTGCTCGAGAAAGTCGAGGGCCTGTTGGAGCACTGTTTCCGAAAGGCGCAGCCGTGGCTCCTCGCGCATCAGCTTCTGCAGGAGGCCAGAGGGGTAGTTGTCGTCCTTAAGCAGGCACTCCAGGACCCAGCACACCGCCAGTTCCAGATCCAGGAACTGTGGTGGGGGCTGACGGAAGTACTGTT
Organism: Cyanobacteria bacterium TMED177; assembly: GCA_002170825.1. Taxonomy (GTDB): domain Bacteria; phylum Cyanobacteriota; class Cyanobacteriia; order PCC-6307; family Cyanobiaceae; genus Parasynechococcus. The sequence goes on along the minus strand of NHIA01000042.1, from coordinate 2,488 downwards.
CGATGTCTGCAAGGCAGGTTCTGGATGGCTTGCGGCGTGAAAACACAGCGACGAGGACGCTGCATCCATCAAAATCGATCTTATTTTGAGTTTCAAGGGGGAATTTGCGACTGAGCTCGGTTTGCCCCCGCGATTTGCCTGTGTTCCACCCGTGAAGCGGCCGTTCACACTGGGTTCGTAACGCCCCCGCTGACATGGCAGACCCGCTTCCCTCACCCGCTGAGTTCGCCGTGTTTGACGGTGATCTCGACGCCGCATGGACCGAGCGCTACCTGCAGGTGCCCGCCATCGCCGTCGACACCGAGGCGATGGGTCTGATCCATGGCCGAGACCGTCTTTGCCTGGTGCAGATTGCCGATGACGCTGACCGCGTCTGCTGTGTGCGGATCGGTCTTGGCCAGCAGCAGGCCCCCAATCTTCAGCGCCTGTTGGAAGCCGATGGGGTGGAAAAGGTCTTTCATTTCGCCCGCTTTGACGTGGCGGCCCTGGCCAGTGGCCTCGGCATTGGTGTGGATCCCTTGTTCTGCACCAAAGTCGGCAGTCGCCTGGCGCGGACTTACACCCCCCGCCATGGCCTCAAGGATCTCGTGATGGAACTGGTGGGCGTCGAGCTCGACAAGGGCGCCCAGAGCAGCGACTGGGGCCGGGTTGAGGAACTCAGCGATGCCCAGCTGGCCTATGCCGCCAATGATGTTCGCTACCTCCTGCCGGCACGCCAGAGGTTGGAAACGATGCTGCGGCGTGAGGGGCGCTGGGAGCTGGCCCAGCGCTGCTTCCGTTGCATTCCCGTGGTTGCCGAGCTGGATCGGCTGCGCTTCACCCAAACCTTCGAGCATTGATGGGTCCCATCAAAGGGGTGGCCATCAGTCCTCGAGGATGAAATTGCCATCCCCTTCACTGGAGCTCAGCAGGGATGTGAGCCGCTCCGCACTGTCTGGGTCATTGCTGTCTAAGGCGTCGAGCATGGTTTGGGCAATGGCTCGTCTCCCTTCGATATCCCGCTTGCCGTCCTGGGCTGCCGCCTGATCAACACGACGCCTCGCACTGGCCAGGCTGATGCTCAACCTGCTGGCCAGTTGGGCGCAGAGCTTGACGTAGGTGGAGTCCTGGATGGAAGCCATGGTTTGGAACCGCAGTCCTTCAGTATCCGTGCAACCGTTCCAGCACCAGTTNGGCAAGCCGNGCACTCCCCCCTGGTGGACCCATCCGCCGCCGTCCGATGCGGCCAAGCCGTTCCCGTAAAAGCGGGTCCGACAGCAGCTGTTCCAGCCGCTGCCCCAGTTCATCGGCAGTGCTGCAGGGGCTCACGGCGCCACCGAGCAGGCGGCTCTGGCGCCGCGCGAAGGGCCAGTGAAACTGAGGGCCCGGCCCTGGCAGGGACAAGGCCGGGATGCCGAGTCCCACCAGCTGTTCCGTGGCAGTACCGGCCGTTGCCACCCCGGCTTCGGCCCANCCGGCCCACTCCTTGAACCGCTTCACACCGATCAGCAGCATCAGGGGGCCTCGCACCCAGCAGGCGACTGCACCCAGTTGATCTGAGGGTGGCAGGCCACGGCGGAAGTTCTGCTCCAGAAGGATCTTCTCCAGCGTTTCCNNCGGGGGCTGGGGTCCTACGGCGGCCAGAATCGCGATNGGAATCGTTGTTTGCAACCGGCCGACACCTGCCATCAGCCGCTGGAAGTTCCGACTGGCTTCGGGCATGCGGGAGCCACACAGCAGNAGCACTCTCCGACAGCGCTCAAGNCTTGGGGGAACATCGGTCTGGACCAATCCGTCCATCATCGGATTGCCCGGAGCGAGAGCACGCACCCGATGGCGGTTCAGCCCCCGTGCCGTCAGGGCATCTCGTGCGGCGACAAGCTTGCAGCGTCGGTTGCCCATCAGGATCCATTCCCAGGGGTCCCATTCGCTGCCTTTGAGACGGTGGTACCGGTCGCTCAGGCTGTGACCTGGTCCGCTTCGCCAGGTGTAATCACTTTTCGGTGTGCCGATAAAGCCGTAACGGGCACCACTGCTCCAGGCCATCAGCAGAGGCAGCAGGTCGCCGATGGCCAGCAGCCGACACCCCGCTCGAGCGCGACGTCCCACCAGGAGCCACTGCCGCAGGCTCAGGAGAGGAAGTCCTGCCCTGAGGTCAGCCAGCAGTCCGCTGAGGCTCTGGTTGCTNAAGCCTCCGCTGGGTAGTGAGGCCGATGGCCCGATGCGTTTCAGCCANCCGGCTTCAGCGGCGGCATCGAACGCGCTGCCGCGTCCCACNAGCGGCAGCACCTCCAGCGTCAGACGAGGTTGCCGNCTGTGGATCTGTTCAAGCACCCNCAGGGCAATGAGATCTTCTCCGTGACCGTTGCAGATCACGAGCAGAGCGTTCCCGTTACGGCTGATACGATCCCCTGATGGGAACGGCCGTTCCCGATCGGCGGCATGGCCAAGTGGTAAGGCAGAGGATTGCAAATCCTTTATCCCCAGTTCGAATCTGGGTGCNGCCTTC
>NHIA01000041.1 GCA_002170825.1 Cyanobacteria bacterium TMED177 | reverse complement strand
CCATCTATCCAGTCATCACCAGCACCAGCATCAATCTGATCATCGCCAGAGCCACCAGAAATGGTGTCGTCGTCAGAACCGCCATGCAAGGTGTCGTTACCGCCGGCCCCGAGCAGCTCACTGGCAGCAGAAGCATGACCTTGGATGGTATTGGGTGCATCATCGCCGTGGGCGCCAGCAGCTGACCCTTGCAGCAGGACATCGTCTACATCAATGAATGCTGGAGAAGAAAGATCAACCCATGTCAACGCGTGGATCGTGTCAACACCTGAGCCACCGATCACCAGATCAGTCAGGGCAGAATCGTGATAGGCAAAGTCAGAACGGCTAAAGCCGAGCGATTCTGCAATCCGGTCATGAGCACCTTGAACTTGGAAGCTCACGGTTCCCTGGTCAGTCAAAGCAAAGGGATCTTCAACCGTGAAGTGAACAACCACATCGACAAGATCATCGTGATTGAGATATTGGTAAGCGGCAACACGAGTATCAACAGTGATTTCGCCATCTGGCGCAACTGAAATGCCTGCCAGATCGGGGGTTAACGCAAAACCACCGTCAATCACCACACGATCAATCGTGAAGCTATCAGCCGTAAAAGCGCCAGAGGCGTAACCCTGGTAATGAACCAGTTCAGAATAGATCGTGCCAAAATTCAGCCCTGCCTGAACGGTGTCTTCTAGCTGAGGAGCATCTAAAGAGACAAAGTCCTTGGCGATTGGCGGAGACGGATCATCAACACCAGCCACCTTCAAGCTGATACTGCCGACATCCGAGCGTCCGGCAGGATCAGAAACACTGAAGTGAAGCACAACATCCACTTCATCGCCTGAATTCAGATATTGATAGGCATCAACATGGGTATCAATCGTGATCAGACCAGTCGCATCAACGCTCATACCAGCCTCAGCTGCTGTTAAAGCCGCTCCACCATCGATGGAAATCCGCTCAATTGCAAAGCTATCGGCAGTGAAGGCACTCGCGGCATAACCTCTCCGTTGCACGAGCTGGGGATAGAGCGTACCAAAGCTCAACTGCGAGTGCACAGCATCCTCAAACAGCACAAGATCTGAGGAATAATCTGTGGCTATGGGGCCACTGAATTCATTTGCGCCAGAGACTTCAAAGGTCACAGTCCCCTGATCTCTTAGACCTAGAGGGTCAACAACAGTGAAATTGACCACAACATCAGCCAGATCCCCATCACTGAGATATTGATAAGCGTCTGCGCGGGTATTAATCGTGACATCACCATCTGCCGCGACTGAAATACCTGCAAGATCGGGACTTAACGCAAAACCACCATCAATCTCCACGCTATCAATCGTAAAACTATCAGCAGTAAATGCACCAGAGCCATAACCCTGATAATGAACCAGCTCAGAATAGATCGTACCGAAGTTAAGCCCTGCCTGAACGGTGTCTTCAGGCTGAGGGGCATCTAAAGAAACAAAGTCCTTGGCAACTGGGGGAGATGGGTCATCAACACCAGCCACCTTTAGGCTGACAGTGCCGACATCAGAGAGTCCGGCATCATCTGTGACACTGAAGTGAACAACCACATCAGCAATATCACCTGTATTGAGATACTGATAAGCATCAACACGTGTATCGATCGTAATATCGCCAGTGACATCAACAGTCATGCCAGCCTCAGCTGAAGTCAGAGGTTCTCCACCATCGATGAAAACACGCTCAATTGNAAAGCTATTGGCAGTAAAGGTACCCTCAGGATAACCGGTGTGCTTAACAAGTTCTGAATAGATGGTGCCAAAGTTGAGANCTGGATATTCATCATCCTCTGGCAGGGGGCCATCAGGGGAGACAAACTGCTTTGCCTGAGGTGGGCTCGAGTCAGGGATAGAGAGAGAGAAGGTCTGAGAAGGAGAGAGTGAGCCAGCAGCATCAATCACAACATACTGGAGACTCTCAGTGGCNGAGCCCAGAACAGATGCATGGGGAGCAAACGAGAGAAGATTGATCTCAGTTGCGTCGATCGACTCAGAACCACTGCTGAAATCAAGCAAGTTGCCATCAAAGAAGAAATCGCCGTTTACAGGACGTTGCGTAAACTTGATGCGATCAGGGCGTAGGGCTGTATCGACAACAAAGACGTNGTCGCCCTCACCACCAACCAGCGAGTCAGCTCCAAAACCGCCATCCAGCGTGTCATCACCGCCTGAGCCCACAAGCGTGTCAACGCCACCGCCACCACTCAGGCTTGTATTCACACTCTCGCCAACAGCGGCCTTCAGCAGGCTTCCANCTCCATCGGCCGTCAGACTCGTCGCCACTGTTCCTGTTAACTCCACCTCTTCCACACTNGTGAANTGNGNANNGTTCAAATCCACATTCACGCTTGAGATCACCACATCACTGTCACTGCCGCCCACAACAGTGTCGCCAGCATCATCGACCTTGTACGTGTTATCTCCCTCACCGCCAACCAGCGAATCAGCACCAGCTCCGCCATCCAATGTGTCGGAGCCACCATGCCCCGACAGGGCGTCATTCCCGGCATGACCTTCAAGTTTATTGGGAGCAGAATTGCCAATCAAAGTATTGTCTTCAGCATTACCTTCTAAATCAGCTGCTGCAGATCCAGTGAGCTGGACCCTCTCAATATTCGGAGCTAATGTCCAGGAGTTTTCAGTCAGAACACTATCGTATCCCGAATTTTGATTTTCATAGATTTTGTCATGTTGATCAACGAGATACGTGTCATCACCCATACCACCATGCAGTGAATCTGCTCCGGATCCACCACTTAAGGTGTCATTGCCTGCATCACCCCAGAGCTGGTCATCACCCTGATCACCGCTAAGGGAATCGTGGCCTACTCCACCCCAGAGCGAATCGTTGTGATCGCCACCGCTGAGCGTATCCTCATCCGCACCTCCATACAGATAATCAGCATGCTTACCGCCAACAACAGAATCATCACCCCAATGGCCCCGGATCGTGTCAACGCCGTCAAGGCCTGTCAGAATATTATCTTGGTCGTTACCAATAATTTCGTTGGGCAAACTATTACCAGTGGCATCAATCGTGTCAGCTCCAATCAATTCAATGGATTCGATACCAACAGGGGCTGTATAGCTAACGGACGATTCAATATGGTCACCGATCGATGTACCATCATCAACAACAACATCATTGATATCATCAACGCGATAAAAATCATCGCCCTGCCCCCCTGCCATGGTGTCATAGCCAGTCCCGCCATCAAGAGTGTCAGCGCCAGTGCCACCAACCAGCGAGTCATTATGGGTGTCGCCTGATAAAGAATCATCCCCGCCTAAACCCATTAGGGTATCGGCACCTTCTAAACCACTCAGGACGTTGTTGTAATCACCTGACTGGGCAGATATTGTATTTGAAAGTGCATTGCCAGTAGCATCCAAAGCAGCACTTCCCTGTATCTCTAAGTTCTCAACATTGGCGGGCAAAACATAGTTATCAACACTGATCAAGACTTGATCATCACCATCAAATGAGTTGTAGCCAACGCTGAAATTGTCAATACCCCATGCTTCATCCCAGTTGGTGACTTTATCTTCTTCCAAATCACTTGGGTCTCCATTTGAATCAAATCCCTTAAACAGACCAGAGGCCTGATTCAGGGAATCATCAAAGGAAAGGTTCAGAGTATTAATTCCAGCCGGAACATTAATCGTGACATTGTAGATCTGATCTGTGAAGTCACTCCTGAAGCCAAGCTGGTCCATCGTATCGGGTGTCATTGTGTATGAGTAACCACCGGCAGAACCAGATCTGGGCTTGAAACTATCAGCCTGATAACCAAATGTTTCACTTAAAATCTGCGTACCATTAGCAGCAACTGTAAAAGATTCACTATCCCAAGAATCAAACAAGTACAAATCAAACTTAATTTCTGTTGCTTGACCATTGAGAACAACGCCATTTTTCTCGAGCCGATCAGCACCACCGTTTAAATAAAAGGGGCCAAGAAAGTCACCAAGAGTGGAACTTGATGTTCCCCATTGGGTTGTACCCAATGGCAGGGATGAAAATGCAGTTGAATTCGTAACTAACCAATCAGGAGCTACTGTCGAAAAGTCCTCCGCAATCCCAGGAACACTTGTACTTTCATCAATCTGGTCAGAAGCATTATCAACGATATAGGTATCAGCCCCTAATCCACCAATCATCGAGTCGGCACCAGCTCCACCATCGAGCGTGTCGTCACCAGCTCCGCCATACAGGGTGTCAGCACTTGCCAAGCCAAAGAGCTGGTTGTCGCCTGTATTACCAGAGATTATGTTCGAAAGTGAATTGCCACTTCCGGAGAGATTGGCAGATCCAGTTAACTCGAGCTCTTCAATATAGTCATCAAGCGTGAACGAAACAGAGGACTCAACCCGATCATTACCAGTCACCGAAGCCCAAGGGCTAGGAGATGCAACATCAATGGGAATTTCAGCAATGCCCTTATGGTTGAGCCAGTCATCGTAGTAGGACTCACCAGAAATCAAAATATCGGGAAAGTCATTCCATTCGTCAGAATCTNGACCAAAGAGCCCAAGGTTCATATAGTTTTCACCATAGTTAGCAGAAATGCCAGCGTTATTCGGTTGATTACTATCCCAGTTAGTATACGTAGTCGATTCACCGCTCACCCATGCCCACGTGCCTTCACTGGCATCATCAGAAAATCCTGTCCAATACATATTATTGTTAGCACCGATATTAAACGTGTCATGCAACCAAGTATTCTCTGCAGCATCATTGATAGTCACCAAGTCTCCACCAAGAGCTTCAGCATTGGATTGCGCTGTTGACCAGCTTGGTCCATCAACAACCACATACAAGCTGTTACCACGTTGAATCGAAGCACCAGTTGGCTGGCTTGCTAAGCCCGCATCAACAACGTCAAGTATTTCAATGGTTTGATCAGTAACATCGTCCACAATGTAAAGGTCATCACCAGCGCCACCATGCATGGTGTCAGAACCACTACCGCCATCAATGGAGTCATTTCCAAATCCAGCCATGATGAGATCATCATCGGCTTCGCCCTTCATCTGATCATCACCAGCACCACCAAGGATGGTGTCATCACCACCACCACCANCAAGGCTGCTTGATATTGAGACATTTGCGCTCAGTCGGTTATTAGCGCCATCACCAGTGGCATTGACCGCAGAGCCAGCCAGCTCAACATTCTCAACACCGCTGTAATCAGTAAGATCAACATCAACATATGCTTCAGCTATATCAACACCAGAAACATCAGCAATGGCATCANCACTATTATCAACTATATATTGGTCATCACCATGACCACCAAGCAACGAGTCGGCTCCAGATCCACCATCAAGAGTATCGTTACCAGCATCACCATGAAGCGTATCAGCATCACTACCACCATCAATAAAATCATGACCATCACCGCCACGAATGCTGTCAGTCCCCTGCCAGCCGCTTAGATAGTTGTCATTCGTATTACCAATCAGTTCATTATTAGCTGCATCACCCTCAGCCCAGATTGTGTCATTTCCAGTGAGTTTGACATGCTCAACTCCATCAATATAGAGAACACCAGTATAAAGATCCGATCGAAGGCTCACACTTGTGGATGATTCCACTCGATCACCACTATCGGCAATATATGTTCCGGTAGAATCATCATAGGCACCAAGTTCGACTATTTCGTCATCAAGGCTATCGATGACGTAGGTNTCATCACCACTTCCACCTTGAAGTGTATCCATACCACCACCACCAACCAGGCGATTATCCTCAGCATTACCAATGATAGTTTCATGATCAGTGCTGCCCGTTGCATTAATAGCAGAGGCCTGAAGAATCAGTTTCTCAAAAAAGAGGGGGAGAGTAAGATCTGCTGTTGAATAAACAATGTCGTAACCACCTTGATCGCTTGAATCTTCAATCAGAGTGGTGCTGCTATCAACCACATAATACACATCATCCCCAGCACCACCTTCAAGGGTATCCATTCCTCCACCACCACGAAGCGTGTCATCACCGGCCAAACCCTGCAGCAGGTTAGCCACAGTGTTGCCAGTAATATCATTATCAGACCTGTTACCAATACCGTGAATGAGGTTAGCACCTGTTAAAACAAGATCCTCAACATTAGGGGCAAGCTGCCAACTTAGATCTGTAATAACAGTATCTGATCCTTCATTCGTGTATTCAAATACCTCGTCATAATTCTGGTTAACAATAAAGACATCATCACCTTCTCCACCATAGAGAGAATCTTTCTCTAAACCACCATCCAGTGNGTCATCACCTGACTCACCTTTGAGTACGTTATGGCCATCATTACCTGTGATTGCATTGTCTAAGGCATTACCAGTACCGTCAATGTCATCAGAACCCTGCAAGCTAAGATCTTCAACACCAGTAGGCAGAACATATGTGGCTGTTGATTCCACTTGATCATGGCCACCGATGCTGTCGGCAGATTCAATGATGATGTCATCACTTTGATCGGCTCTGTAGAGATCATCTCCCTCACCACCAATCATTGAATCAGTACCAGTTCCACCATCTAGTAGATCACCACCAGCACGGCCATACAGCGTATCTTCACCGTCTAAACCATAGAACGTATCATTTCCTGCACCAGCCCTCAGATCATTATCAACGCTATTGCCAATGAGTTCAACAGAACCAGATCCGATGTAGTCTAGTCCCTCAATATTCTCTGGAAGCGTATCAGTAATATCAGTTTGAATCAGGTCCGTTCCCTCATTGGCAGCCTCAACAACGGTATCGACATCTTCCACATTGAGATAAATATCATCACCTGGCCCGCCAATTAACGTATCGGCGTCACTGCCACCATCAATCGTGTCATTTCCTAGGCCACCAAGAATTGAGTCAGCACCCCCGGGTGCAGTTGAATCCGGTGCAGAGAGGCTAGCGACGACAGCCACTTGGCCACCAGACGCACGGTTACTGGCAATCAAGATCTCAGCGTGGCCATCGCTATTCAGATCAACCGAGGCCAACTGTTTGGTGTATACAGCATCGGCAATGATCTCCCTGCCGTCAACGACATCCAGGGTAGTGAGATTGATTGGCGAACCGGTTCTATCGTCAGCGCCATAAACAATATAAACAGAATCACTGTAACTAGAGCTGGTCAAAAGATCGTCAATCCCATCGCCATTTTGATCACCAACCGCAATGATACTTCCAAGTTGATTGCCACTTGGATCTTGAATCACAAATCCTTTGCTTGGATCTGTTTCAACATCCGACAAAGAAAGACCACTTGCACCAAGATTAGTTGCACCGTAAACGACATAGACTTCACCAGAATTATCATTAGGTTCGACATCTGCATGTGTTGCTGAAATAGCAAAGTCACTAATGCCGTCATTATTAATGTCACCAACACCTGTAATCACAGCGCCAAACTGATCACCAACATTACTGCCGGTCATCACAAAGCCATCACTGTTAACCATACCAGCATCCCAGATAGAGCGAATATTGATCGTCGACGCAGCTCCCGCCAAGTCAGAGTCAAAGCCATAGATGACTGCAGCTGCCCCTCGAAAGTCATTCGTGCCAGTAAGACCTTTATGAATAGAGGCAACACCGATATCATCAAAGCCGTCATTATTAATATCCCCAAGGGAGCCAACATTATCCCAATACTGCGAGTACCAGACCCCGTTGATTTGAACACCCTTACCGGGTTCTCCATGGATGGATGAAATGTCTAGATCTCCAGTACCTCCAATGCTGTCGTGACCATAAATCACATAAGCACGCCCACGATTATCCTCAGGCTGGCCATAAACTCCTATAAGAATATCATCTGTGCCATCATTATTAAAGTCCCCCGCTGAGCTTACGCCTGTACCGAGATAGCCAAACTCACCATTGATCGTGAATCCATCGGATCCATCCAAAGCATCAGCATCAATCTCATTGCCGGAGAAGTCTTGCGTGCCAAAAATCACATGGGCAGCCCCATCATATGAATTTTCATTCATCTCAGCAACAATAAAATCATCAATCCCATCGTTATTGACATCTCCCAGTGCACTGACATCATCCCAAGCATCAAGACTTAGACCAGTAATTTTAAATCCTTCAGCTGCAGTGATAGATGATAAATCAAG
>NHIA01000040.1 GCA_002170825.1 Cyanobacteria bacterium TMED177 | reverse complement strand
GAGGCGAACCAGCTCTGGCGTCAGTTGGACGCCGCTGTGATCCGGCAGTGGGCCGAACGCTTCCGGCCTGAGGCCTTCGCTTCCCGCTTTGAGGAGACCCTGCGCCGGACCTGGGCGGCCCATCGGAACCGCTGTGCCGTTGGAGCGAGTGACCCTGCCGGGATGCCAGGACTGCAGCTGTGACGTTGAGTGTGCTGAGACGCAAGTTGAGCCTTTGACCACGGCATCCCGGCCCTCGCTGAGACAGGCTGCCGGGCTTGCCGTACGTCGTCGCTCCTACAAGCCTCATCTGGCGGTGATTTCTGCACCGCCGTCTTCCCTGCCGGCCGGCACGCTCACGCGACAGCAAAGTCGGGCAGGCCGAGTGCTCAAGCGCACTGGAGACATTGTCTTTGCCCTGGGGATTCTCGGCCTTGGCGCTCCGGTGCTGGTGCTGCTGGCTGTTCTGGTCAAGTTGAGTTCCCCGGGCCCGGTGTTCTATGTGCAGCGTCGGGTTGGACGTGGCTACCAGCGCTTCGGTTGCATCAAGTTCCGCACCATGCGCCCGGACGCAGATGCCGTTCTGGCGAAGGTTCTGAAGGAGGATCCCTCCCTGCAGGCTGAGTTTGATCGTGACTTCAAGCTCAAGCGTGACCCCCGAGTCACCCCTGTTGGTCGCTTTCTGCGCCGCTCCAGCCTCGATGAACTGCCCCAGTTCCTCAACGTTCTCAAGGGCGAGATGAGTGTTGTGGGTCCTCGCCCGATCGTGGACAAGGAACTGCTTCGCTACGGCCCCTACATGGATGAGGTCGCATCGGTTCGGCCCGGGCTCACCGGCCTGTGGCAAGTGAGTGGTCGCAACAACCTCAGCTACAAGAAACGGGTGAAGCTGGATCTGGCCTATGCCCGTGGCCGGTCGTTCAAGCTTGATCTGGCCATCATCCTGCGCACGTTCGGTGTTCTCCTGCTGCCGATGGATCGCGGCGCCTACTGAGCCAACACCAGCAGCAGGAGCATCACCCAGAGCGCCTGGAGCCTGTTGGTGAGTTTCAGGATCCGATCAATGGATTGCCGGTCCGCAACCTCGGCCTCCGGGGCCAGAACGGGCTTCTCCACCAAGCGCTCTCCATAACGGTTGAGTCCGCCCAGCCGCACCTCTGCGCAATGGGCGTAGATCGCTTCGGATCGTCCGGCATTGGGTGAAGGATCCGATGCCCCGTCAACCTGGGCCCGATGGACCAGATGTGGCCACGAACGCCATCGCGCGCTCACCAGGGGCAGGCTGAGCATCACCAGCCGGCATGGCGTCCAGGTGAGCAGGTCATCCAGACGGGCTCCTGCGGTGCCGAGCCAACGCAACCGTCCCGTGCGGTAGCCGAGCATTGAATCAAGCGTGCTGGTCGCTTTGAACATCCACGCCATGGCGAGTGGGCCTGGCCAACGTGGATCCACCATCCACAGGCAGCAGCCAAAGGTCATCCAGAACAGCGGCGCAAACAAGCCGTCCACGGCATTTTCAGCTGCGGTTTCTGCGGAGGCGCGCAGGATCTCCGTTTCATCAAGTTGGCTGACGTCCCGCCCCACAATCCAGCTCAGTTTGTCCCTGGCTAGCGCAAGATTTTGATTGGGTGGTTGGGGCAGCGCCTGCACCACAGCGCAGACGCTGTCGCGCAGGCTCTTGGCAGCCAGGGCACTGGCCAGGCCGATCACGATCAATGGCCAGCCGATCAACGGCACCCTTCGCGCCAGCTGCTCGAGCGCAACGCCCACCAGGCCGCTGCTCCCCACGAGCAGCAGTGTGATCAGCCCCCCTGCCAGGCGCAGTTTCCAGGGCCTGTCCTCTGCCCAGGCCTCCGCCAGACGCCGCAGCCGCTGAATCCACCAGCCCATCACCACCACCGGATGCAGCAACCGGCGGGGATCACCGATCAACCAGTCCAACCCGGTGGCGGCCACAACCGCCAGCACACCGGGTTGGAGCGTCACGGCACTCAGGCGTCCTTCAACCAGCTGAACATCGAACGCAGGCCCTTGCCCACCTGTTCGATCGGATGTTGAGAATCACGGTCGCGGACCTTGTTCATTTCCGGCTTGCCGGCTTCGCATTCGGCCACGAAGTTCTTGGCGAAGGTGCCGTCCTGGATGTCGGCCAGAACGCGCTTCATCTCGGCCTTGGTATCGGCGGTGATCAGACGGGGGCCGCTGACGTAGTCGCCGTATTCCGCGGTGTTGGAGATCGAGTCGCGCATGGAGGTGAGTCCTCCTTTCACCATCAGATCCACGATCAACTTCACCTCGTGGAGGCACTCGAAATAAGCAAGTTCGGGCTGATAACCGGCTTCCACAAGGGTTTCGAAACCTGCCTTGACCAGTTCGGACAGACCGCCGCAAAGCACAGCCTGTTCACCGAACAGATCGGTTTCGGTTTCTTCTTTGAAGTTGGTTTCAAGAATGCCGGCCCGGGTGCCGCCGATGCCCTTGGCGTAGGCCATGGCCAGGCCACGCGCGTTACCGGATGCATCCTGTTCGATCGCGAACAGGGCGGGAACGCCCTGGCCGTTCTGATATTCCCAGCGAACGGTGTGGCCAGGGCCCTTGGGGGCGATCATCACCACGTCCACATCAGTGGGGGGTTGGATCAGCTCGAAGCGGATGTTGAAACCGTGGGCGAAGCTGAGCACCTTGCCTGCACTCAGGTGGGGTGCGATTTCCTTTTCGTAGACGTCCTTCTGGAACTCGTCAGGCAGCAAGACCATGATCCAGTCGGCCTTGGCTGCTGCATCGGCCACGCTCAGCACTTCGAGTCCATCGGCCTTGGCCTTGTCCGCCGAGCGGCTGCCGTCGTATAGGCCCACCACCACGTTCACACCGCTGTCCTTCAGATTCAGGGCGTGGGCATGCCCCTGGGAGCCGTAGCCAATGATCGCAACGGTCTTGCCGTTCAGCAGATCGAGATCGGCGTCGGAGTCGTAGAAGAGCTGGGCCATCCGTGGCGAACGTGCAGATCGGAGCAAGGCACGAGCTTACGCAGCGGTGAGCCCAGCCCTGATTACGCCTCGTTCGGGTGAGAGATCACGCGATCAATCAGGCCGTAGTCCCTGGCTTCCTCAGCACTGAGGAAGTAATCCCGATCGGTGTCCTTCTCAATCTTCTCGAAGCTCTGACCGCTCATGTCGGCCAGGGAACGGTTGAGCATGTCTTTCATGCGCAGGATTTCACGGGCTTCGATCTCGATATCACTGGCCTGCCTGCGGCTGGTTCCACCCAGGGGCTGGTGAATCATGATCCTGCTGTGGGGAAGCGCGACCCGTTTTCCCTTGGTGCCGGCTGCAAGAAGGAACGCTCCCATCGATGCGGCGAGCCCGACGCAGATGGTCACCACCTCGCTTTTGACGTACTGGATCGTGTCGTAGATGGCCAGGCCTGCGGTGACCGATCCACCGGGAGAATTGATGTAGAGGTAGATCGGCTTGCTGCTGTCATCTGAATCCAGATACAGCATCTGGGCCACCAGGCTGTTGGCGATCCCGTCATTCACTTCGGATCCCAGGAACAGGATCCGCTCCACACCAAGACGGGTGTAGATGTCGACCCAGCGCTCCATCTGGCTGCCAGGAAGGCGGTAGGGAACGCTTGGAGTACCGATCGGCATGGTTCAGATGAGAAACGGAAAGGAAGTGATGGTCTGAATCAGGGTCGTTGCGGCGTTCAGTTCACGCTGCTCACTGGAAGCTCTTTTCGACTGCTGAGCACCCGATCGATCAGGCCGTATTCCACGGCTTGATCCGGGGTGAGGTAGCTCATCCGGTCGGAGTCCTTGCTGAGCTCATCCACCGAGCGCCCGGTGTTGGTGGACAGGATCTCGAGCATGGCTTTTTTGTTGTGCAGCACCTCCTTGGCCCGGATCTGGATGTCTGTGGCCTGGCCCTGCGCACCGCTGCGGGGCTGGTGCAGAACGATTGAGGAGTGGGGAAGAGCCGCCCGCTGACCCTTCGTCCCGGCCGAGAGGATCACCGCTGCCGTACCCATCGCCTGGCCGATGCAGATCGTGTGCACCGGTGGCTTGACGTATCGCAGGGTGTCGCAGATGGCGAAGGCCTCGGTCTCGAAGCCGATGGCATCGCCGGAGTACCAACTGGTGCCGGTGGAGTTGATATAGAAGTAAATCGGTTTCTCGGGGTTGTCGAACTCCAGGTACAGCAGTTGAGCGATGATCAATTCGGTCACGTCGATGCCCATCTGACGCTTGGCATCGTCATCGGAAAACAACGGCAGGCCGAGGTAGACAATCCGCTCTTTGAGCAGCAGTGACGGGAGATCCGGTGGAGGGGTGCGCATGACGGCGCTGTCGCCGTAATACGGAGCCGATGTGGTCATCTACCGCGCGCGTTCTCAGGTGGGTGGAGCCTAGCGGGAGCTTTCTGGCTTGCGTTCACCGTCGCGCGGGGATTTGTTCTGGCCCTTGACACGGCTCGAAGACTTGACGTTGGCCTTGTTCTCCAGCCGTGCAAACACCATGCGGCCTGTGGGGGTCTGGAGTGCTCCGGTGACCACAACCGGTTTGCGCTGTCCGATCAGCTGCTTGGCGTCGTTGACGACCACCATCGTTCCGTCATCGAGGTAGCCAACCCCCTGGCTCTCCTCCTTGCCCTCGCGAACGATCTTGAGGCTGAATTCATCACCTGGCTGAACCTCCGGGCGCAGGGCCATCACCAGTTCGCTCAGATTCATCACCTTGAGCTCCTTCACCGTGGCTACCTGGGCCAGGTTGAAGTCGGCGGTCACCAGGGTGCCGCCGGTGTCCTCCGCCAGTTGCAGCAGGCGGTCATCCGTGCCTGTGCCGTCATAACGGGTGCTGTTGATCACCAGCCGACGGCCATAGGTCTCGCGCAGATCCTTCAGCAGCTTGAGGCCGCGGCGCCCCTTGGCGCGCTTTTCCACGTTGGTGGAATCGGAGAGCTGCTGCATCTCGCTGATGACGGATTCGGCCACGATCACCTGCCCCTCCAGCAGGCCGCAGGCGAGCATGCCCCGGATGCGGCCGTCGATGATCACGCTCGTGTCGAGAATCTTGGCGGTGGCTGGGGTCAGCACCCCATCGGCCACCAGCAGGGCTTCGGTGCTGGCGGGATTGAGCAGGCGCAGCAGGGTTCGCCCATGCACCTCCGCCAGGTTGCTGCCCAGGATCCCGAAAAACACGTTGCTCACCACCGCCAGCAGTGGCTTGAGCAGAACCACACCGCCAGAGAAGGGCAGCAGCAGCACCGGTAGCAGCAACAGGTTGGCCACCAGCAGCCCCAGGATCAGGCCAACGGCGCGGCTCACCAGCAGGTCCGTCGGCATGGTGCGCACCTGCTGCATCAAGCGCAGCCGCAACCGTTTGAACACAAAGCCGGCCAGCAGACCGATCCCTCCGCCGGAGCCCGTGAGGATGAACCGCAGGCGTTCGGCATCCGTGGAGGGGTTCACCAGCTCTGCCGGCAGCAGGTGCACCCCCATCCAACCGGCGGCACCGCCGGAACCGACAAACAGCAGCAGGATGAGCAGATCCACCATGGGCTCAGGTCGTGGCAGCTCAGTCCGGATGTTCGAAGCATGCCCTATCCATCACCGCCCCGCAGCGCCTATCTCCACATTCCGTTCTGCCATAGACGTTGTTACTACTGCGATTTCGCCATTGTTCCCCTGGGTGATCGTGCGGGTGGCGAGAACGCACCCGGCAGCCGTTCGATTCAGGATTATCTGAGGCTTTTGCAGCAGGAGATCGCAGCTGCACCAAGCGGTCCGCCGCTCTCCACGGTGTACATCGGAGGTGGGACACCCTCCCTGCTTTCCGCGGATCAGATCGGCGCGTTGTTGGACGCTCTGCGCCGTCGGTTCGGCATTCAGTCCGGTTCGGAAATCACGCTGGAGATGGATCCAGCCAGCTTCGATCAACACCAGCTGGGCGCTGTTCTGTCGACCGGTGTCAACCGGATCAGTCTCGGTGGACAGAGTTTTGACGATGACGTCCTGGCTGAGCTGGGTCGACGGCATCGCCGTACTGATCTGGTGGAAGCCTGCCTGTGGCTGGCTGAAGCCCAGCGGTCTGGGGACCTCCGGTCCTGGAGTCTTGATTTGATCCAGAACCTTCCTGGCCAGACCCTGGAGGGTTGGGACCACCAGCTTGATCAGGCGATTGCCAGCGGAGCGCCACACCTCTCCGTCTATGACCTGTCGGTGGAGCCCGGCACCGTGTTCGCCCGCAGGGCCCAACGGGATCAACTGGAGCTCCCCGACGACGACCTGGCCGCATCCATGCTGTCGCACACCAGCCTGCGCCTGGCTCAGGCCGGCCTCAGCCGCTACGAGATCTCAAACCACGCCCAACCGGGCCACGCCTCCCGCCACAACCGCGTGTACTGGAGTGGAGCGGGATGGTGGGGCTTCGGCATGGGAGCCACCTCGGCTCCGTGGGGTGAACGCCTGGCTCGACCAAGAACCCGCGACGGCTATCGCCGCTGGGTTGAGGCCCCTCGGAGTGCGGAATCCGGACAGGGAATTTCCCTCGACGATCGCCTGCTGGTGGGTCTGCGTCGCCGAGAGGGCGTTGATCTGAGCGGTCTCCCCACCGCTGGGCTCGAGCAGCGTTGGCAGCCGTTCCTGGACCAGGGCTTGCTTCAACGCCTGGGTGGCCGTTGGCGGCTGACTGATCCGCAGGGGATGGCCCTTAGCAATCGTGTGCTGGTGGAGGTGGTGATGTGGTGGGAGTCTGAGCTCGGATCCAGCTCCGCAGAGCATCAACAAACAGCGTCTGGCCTGGAATCAGCGCCGGACTGAAGGGGGGCTGCTGGGCGGTGAGGCCCAGCAGGTCGGCGGTGACGCGGATCTGACCGTCGCAATCCTCACCTGCACCGATTCCGATCACGGGAATGGCGCAGGCGCGGCGGACCTCACCAGCCAGATCGGATGGCACGTGCTCCAGCACAAGCGCAAAGCAGCCAGNGCTCTCCAGCGCTTGCGCCTGCATCAGCAGCCGTTCCTGGCTCACCCGATCCTCTGCCTGGCGGCGGTAGCCCAGCCGATGAACTGCTTGAGGGGTCAGNCCGAGATGNCCCATCACCGGGATGCCCGTCCGCACAAGNCGGTCGATCACCTCCAGCACCTCCGGTTCGGCTCCCTCGAGCTTNACCGCTGCGGCGGGGGTCTCCTTCAACAGCGTTCCGGCGGCATGAACAGCCCGTTCNGGNCCGCACTGGTAGCTGAGAAAGGGAAGATCGCAGATCAACAGCGGNTGTTTCGAGGGGGCGGCCGTAAAGCCGCGACTCACCGCAAGGGTGTGGTGGCGCATCTGCTCGAGCGTCACCGGCAGGGTGGTGGCATGGCCGAGNGCCACCATGGCCAGCGAGTCGCCGACGAGCACAGCATCCGCTCCCGCGGCTTCCACCAGAGCTGCGGAGAGGCTGTCCCAGGCGGTGAGGATCGTGATCGGACGACCGTTCTGCTTCTGGCGGATCAGATCAGCTGGACGCACAGGGCGCAGGAGGCCTCAGTTGCTTATTGCTAGCATCCAAANGACTCGGACCCATGCGGTTCTGACGCCCAAATCTGGTCAGGACCGGAAGGTAGCAGCCACACGGGATGCTCAGGGCAGGCGTGGAATCCGGGTCACCCACATCCCTCTGAGCGTGCTCAGGTCCGTTCAGCTCGGGTCTGAAGACTGCTGCTGACGCTGCCGGAGGAACTCGGGAATTCTGGCGCCGTTTTCTTCAGGCACCCGAGGTGCAGGCTGGGGCGGCAGACCGCGGTTGGTGCTCCGGTCCTGGCGGTACATCTGACCCTGGTCGAAACCGGTGGCGATGACTGTCACGTGGATTTCACCCTCCAGCGCTTCGTCCACCACGGCACCGACGATGATGTTGGCCTCGGGGTCCACCACGTCGTAGATCACTTCCGATGCGGTGGTCATGTCTTCAAGCGTCATGTCCCGGCCGCCGCTGATGTTGATCACACAGCCTTTGGCACCATCAATGCGTTCGGTTTCCAGCAGAGGGCTGCTGATGGCGGCCTGAGCGGCCTCAACAGCCCGGGACCGACCGGATCCAATGCCAATGCCCAGCAGGGCTGTGCCGGCTTCGGTCATCACCGAACGAACATCGGCAAAGTCCACATTCACCAGTCCAGGGCAGGTGATGATGTCGCTGATGCCTTTCACGCCCATGCGCAGGACATCATCTGCACTGCGGAAGGCCTCCTGCAGCGGAGCTCCTGCGATGGCTTCCCGCAGACGATCGTTGGGAATCACGATGAGCGTGTCGACGTGCTCCGCGAGACGTGCGATGCCCTCGTCGGCCTGACGCATCCGACGACGGCCTTCAAAGCCGAAGGGTTTGGTGACAATGCCCACTGTGAGGGCACCAACTTCGCGAGCCACTTCCGCCACCACAGGAGCAGCGCCAGTCCCCGTGCCACCGCCCATCCCAGCGGCGATGAACACCAGATCGGACCCTTGCAGGGCGTCATGCAGATCCGTGCGGGACTCTTCGGCGGCCTTCTGGCCGATGGTCGGGTTGCCGCCGGCCCCGAGACCGCGCGTCAGGGTCTGACCGAGTTGAAGACGATGCTTGGCCTGCGACTGGATCAGGGCCTGGGCATCCGTGTTCAGAACGCGATACGCAACGCCTTCCAGATCACTCAGGATCATGCGGTTGACGGCGTTGCTGCCGCCGCCACCAACACCGATCACTTCGATTTTGGCGTTCTGGCTTGGTTGGATTCCAGTGGCCTCATAGGACGTCCCGCTCACGATCTCCATCGTCGAGGCTGATCTGCTTTGTTGTGGCTGCATTATGTCTGTGATGTCCTGAACCGTCTGCGGTTCAATGCGATTCGCTGTTTCGCAGCCATCCAGCCCATTTCTGCGGCTCTGGTCAGCGCAAGGGTCAGCCTCACTGAGGGGTCATGGCTGCGTTTTCAGGTCTTGGTTTTTGTCAGCCGGTTTGACCGGCAGCTGTATTTCCGGTCGCTCTGGATTGCTCAGATCGATCACCGTGCCGGTGGCCTGCATCAGGGTTGAAGGCAGCGTCTGATTCAGTTCGACGATGGCATCGATCTGTTGCGGTAGCCGACTGATGTCGTTGCCCAGATCGACGCGACCCAGCTTCTTGCATCGCAGGCTGATCGCCCCATCAGGCAGCACAACAATCCGCTTCAGATCCTCGTTGAATCGCTGTTGCTGACCCAGCAGTTTCGCAATCACGTCGCGATGCTCGAGGGCCCATCCGTCCACGGTGATTGCAGTGGTCGGCGTCAGGGTCGGCGCCGCTGGATTCGGTTGGATCCACTGCCCATCGGCATCGATCATCCCTTCTTCCCGACCGCTTGGTGTGCGGCGAATCCCACGGGCCACCGGTGTCTTCCCCACCAGGGTGATCTCAAGCCGGGCCGGAAGCACCTGACGGCTGACCCGGGCGGATTGAACAGGCAGATTGCTGCGAAGACGGTTCTCCAAGTCGGAAGGATCAACCTCGAGCAAGGGTTGCGGGAAGTTGAACTGGCCGATCCGGGACACCAGCTCTGGCGAGATGCCCGTTTTGCCAAGCACCACCACATGTTGGGTTCCCGCCAGGGTCCAGCCGTGGCGCAGCAGCAGCCATCCGAGAGCCGTGCTCAGGCCAAGCAGAGCAATGGTGCGCCAGCCGTTAAGCAGGAGTTCACGACGCTTGTGTCTGCGCAGGGCACGGCGTCGTTCCAGTTGGGGGGAGACCGTTTTCAAAGGTCGCAGCGNGCTCTTGCCATCAGCTGCTCGCCCCAGCGGCGGGCCCGTTCGGCATCNGANAAGGGCACATCCATCTGCAGATCCTTGCCAACCAGGCGCAGGCGGCAGGGGCCCTGGGACTCATCGGTCAGGGGGGCATCGCCGGATGCCAGGGCCATCAGTTCGACCAGTTCCAGTCGGCAGACGTCGAAATCTCCGTGTTCCTGGAATTTGCCCGCTTCGAACCGGCACCACACCAGGCGCCCATTCTTCAGTTGGGCTCCGCCGCTTCCGTCCAGCTTGACCAGCTCGGCTCCTTCGGCCCAGGCACGGAAGAGGGACTGCCGGCGTCGTTCCAGCCAGCCGAGGGCCGCCAGCAGCACGAAGGCCAGCAGCAGCGGTAACCAGAGCAGACCATGACTCATCCGTCAGTCCTGATTGACAGGCATCATCCCGTCATTCTCCGGCGCTTTCCACCAGTTCATGCAGGAGCTGTTCGAGTGTTACGCCACTGGCGGCCCAAAGCATCGGATACATGCTCTGGCTGGTGAATCCAGGCAGGGTGTTGATTTCGTTCAACCACAGTTGGTNGGTGTTGTCGTCATAGAAAAAGTCCACCCTTGCCATTCCTGACACGCCGACGGCCGTGCAGGCCTGGATCGACAGGGCCTTGATTTGTTCGGCGATGGCTTCCGACAGCGGCGCGGGGATGAGGGTTGTGCTGCGTCCTGCCGTGTATTTGGTGTCGTAGTCGTACCAGTCCGCATCAAAACGGACCTCGCCCACGACGGAGGCACGCAGNGTTTCTCCCCCGAGCACGGCACATTCCAGTTCGCGGGCCTGCACGCCCTGCTCCACCACGATGCGAGCGTCGAGNCCGGCGGCCAGGTCCAGCCCCTGGTTGAGCNCGTCACGGTTCCGCGCCTTGCTGATGCCCACGGAGGAGCCGAGGTTGGCNGGCTTGACGAAGCAGGGATANCCCAGCNCGCTCTCGATGCGCTCGATCAGGCTGGTGCGATCTGCAGCATTCTGNAGTTGATTGGCCTGCGCACAGACGTGGGGAACCTGCGCCAGGCCCGCCCCTGCGAAAGCGGCTTTCATCGCCTGCTTGTCCATGCTCANAGCTGAACCNAGCACGCCAGCACCCACGTAGGGCTGCCGCATCAGTTCGAACAGACCCTGAATGGTGCCGTCCTCTCCGTTGGGTCCATGCAGCACCGGGTACCAGATTGAAACCGTGTCGGTGCCGTCAGGCAGTCCCCGGAAGCCTGGCGCCGGCAATGGCTCAGGCAGATCNTCTGTCTCCAANGCCTTTCCCTGTTCCAGCACGGTGGATGCGATGGCCGTGCCCCACCAGCGACCGTCCCGATCGATGTAGATCGGAATCACCCTGTAGCGCTCGCGATTGGCTCCGCTGGACAGGCCGCTCAGCACCGTGACGGCTGAACGGATGGANACATCGTGTTCTCCGGAGCAACCGCCAAAAACGAGGCCGATCGTGGTGGGGCTGGATGACATCGCGCGGGAGACCCCCCTGAACTGAGGGGCCAAAGGTATCAGCGTTGTCAGGCCCGGGGCAGGGGGGTTCCGCTCAGCGAGAACGCACGCACGGTGTCGATCTGAACCGGCACCAGATCGCCTGGCTGATGGCGATGACCATCGGNCCCCTCGGCGGCGAAGAAGGTGAGTCGGTTGGTGCGGGTGCGGCCCATCAACTGGCTGGGGTCCTTGGCATTGATGCCCTCCGCCAGCACTTCCTCGGTGCGGCCCTCGTAGCGGGCATTGCGCTCCCGGGCGCAGCGCTCCACCAGGGCATTGATCTCCTGCAGCCGGGCCACTTTCACCGCTTCCGGCAATTGGTTATCCCANTTCGCGGCCGGCGTGTTGGGCCGGGGGGAGTACGCCGCNGTGTTCACCTGATCGAAGCTGATGTCTTCGATCAGGTCCAGGGTGCGTCGGAATTGGGCCTCGGTTTCGCCGGGAAAGGCCACGATCACATCGGCGCTGAGGGAGGCATCGGGCATGCGCTCACGGATGCGATCGATGATCCGCCGATAGCGTTCCACCGTGTACCCCCGGGCCATGGCCCGCAGGAGGTCGTTGTCCCCGCTCTGGAANGGGATGTGGAAGTGTTCGCAGAGTTTGGGGAGGTCCGCGCAGGCATCGATCAGCCGTTCGGTGAAGTAGCGCGGATGGCTGGTGGCGAAACGGATGCGCTCGATGCCGTCCACGTCATGGACGTGATGGAGCAGGTCAGTCAGGGTGTGCTGGCGTCGACCTTCCGCGGTGATGCCCGGCAGATCCCGTCCGTAGGCATCGATGTTCTGACCCAGCAGGGTGATTTCCTTGAAGCCCTGGGCCGCCAGGCCCTCCATCTCAAGTCGGATCGCATCCGGCAGGCGTGATTGTTCCCGTCCGCGCACGGACGGCACCACGCAGTAGGTGCAGCGTTCGTTGCAGCCATAGATCACATTCACCCAGCCGCAGATGCTGCTGTCCCGNCGGGCGGTGGTGATGTCCTCAAGGATGTGGTGCTCCTCGGTGGCNACCACTTGCTGGCCGCTTTCCACCTGCAGCAACAGCGTCTCGAGACGGTTCGCATGCTGGGGACCCATCACGAGATCGAGTTCGGGCACCCGCCGCAGCAGGGATTCCCCCTCCTGCTGGGCAACGCAGCCGGCCACCACCAGGGTGAGGTTCGGATCCAGGCGCTTGCGCTGGGCNTGGCGACCCAGATAGCTGTACACCTTCTGCTCGGCGTTATCGCGGATCGTGCAGGTGTTGTAGAGCACGAGATCCGCCTCGAGTTCGGCGGTTGCCTCCCTGTAGCCCATCGCTTCGAGGATGCCCGCCATGCGCTCGGAATCCGCCTTGTTCATCTGGCAGCCGAAGGTGGTGATCCAGTAGCTGCCGCGTCTCTGCTCACTGGCAGGCGGGACAAGGGTTGGGGCGGAGGCGGTCAAGGTCAGCTGCGAGCCATTTCCAGTTTGAGGCACCGTGGTGGTGTGTCAGTTTGGGGATTGGTGTGGCGTTGGTATGGGCTGGAGCCTCCGGCGGTTTCCCCTCACCAAGGCTGTGCCGCTGGCCATCAGCCGCGGCACCACGGCAGCGGTGACCAGGCTGGAGCTGACCCTCACGGGTGATGGCTGCATCGGTCGGGGCGAAGCCGGTGGTCTGGACACGGGCCACNGGGCCTACACCACCGCTGGGGTGGAACAGGAACTCATCGGTCTGCTGCCGCATCTGGACAGCCTTGATCCGATGGTGCCCCAGCGTTTTGAGTCGATGCTCGATGGGGTGAGTCCGCCGGCGCGATGCGCTGTGGATCTGGCGCTGTGGGATTGGCGGGGTCAGCAGTTGGGACAGTCGCTCTGGCGGCTCTGGGGCCTTGATGCTCAAACAACCGTGGCCACCAGCGTGACCCTGGGGCTCGGGCCGGTCGCCGCTGTGCTGGATCGGCTTCAGCGTTGGTGGGAGCAGTTGCCGGCCACGCGGGTGAAGTTGAAGCTCGGCAGCCCGGATGGGCTCGATCACGACCGCCTGCTGCTTCGGGCAGTGGCGGAACGGATTGCACAACGCAGCCAGCAGCTGGGGGATTCCATTGAGCTGCAAGTCGATGCCAATGGCGGTTGGACCGTCGATCAAGCCAGACGGATGTTCAGCGCTCTGGTGGATGCGGATGTTGTTCTGCTGGAGCAACCCCTGGCCCCGCATCCCGATCCGGAACAGGACCGGCAGGGATTCGCTGAATTGCATCCCCACTGCCCCATGCCCCTGGTGGCGGACGAAAGCTGCTGGGATCTGGAGGATCTGCTGCGGCTCGCNCCTGTGGTGGACGGGGTGAACCTCAAACTGCTGAAGACGGGTGGACTGAGCCAGGCGTTGTTGATGGCNCAGGTGGCNCGGGCCCAGGGACTGCAGCTGATGGTGGGGTGCTACTCCGACAGCAGCCTGCTCAACGGCGCTGCAGCACAGCTTCTGCCCTACGTGCGATGGCCCGATCTCGACAGCCACCTGAACCTCNTGGATGACCCGTTCGTCGGCTTGCCGATCGAGGGCGACCGTCTGAGGCCGTCCGGGAGCAGCGGCCTTGGGATTCACCCCCGAAAGGAGAGCCGATGCTGAGGGCGGATCATCGGATCGTTCTGCTGCAGCACGGCGGGCTCGACAGCCTCACCGGCAAGACCGGCCTGGCCATGCTCCGGTATCGAAGTGGGCCCGTGGTCGCCGTGATCGATCCGGCCCATGCCGGTGAGAGCCTGNAAGCGATCACGGGCATCGCCCGCGATGTTCCGGTTGTGGGTGATCTGGCTTCGGCATTGCCGTTCAAGCCGGAGGTTGCGGTCGTCGGCCTGGCACCTTCGGGAGGGGTGNTGCCGGATGACGTGCGCAGGGATGCCATGGCNGCACTGGAAGCCGGTCTGAGCTTGGCCAGCGGATTGCACACCCTGCTGGGCCAGGACCCGCAGCTGCGTGCCGCCTGCCAACCCGATCGCTGGATCTGGGATCTGCGTCANGAGCCGGAGGGGCTGCGGGTGGGGCAGGCGCGGGCAGCNGCTCTCGCCTGTCGCCGCGTTCTGGCGGTCGGCACCGACATGGCCGTCGGGAAGATGAGCGCCTGCCTCGAACTGTTCAGTGCCGCCAGGCGCCGTGGTGTGGCGTGTCGGTTCGTCGGCACTGGCCAGGCNGGAATCCTGATTGCCGGCGAGGGGGTTGCCTTGGATGCCGTGCGGGTCGACTACGCCTCCGGTGCTGTGGAGTCAGCCGTGCTGGCTGCCGGTTCGGCCTTGCCGTCCGATGGGCTTGTGCTGGTGGAGGGCCAGGGTTCCCTGTGCCATCCAGCTTCGACGGCGACGCTGCCGTTGATCCGCGGTACGCAGCCCACCGACCTTGTGCTCGTGCATCGCGCTCATCAGATCTGCATCGAGCGTCTGCCACAGATCCCGCTTCCCCCTTTACGGGAGCTGGTGGAACGGACGGAAGCCCTGGCTGGTCTGGCGCGACCGCAGGGTTCTGCTGCGTTACCGCGCGTCAGGGCCGTGGCCCTCAACACGGCTCGACTGAGCGAAGCAGATGCCCGGGCCGCCATCCGCGAGACGGAGAATCAACTCGGGTTGCCGTGCACGGACCCCGTGCGTTGGGGCGGTGAGCAGCTGCTGGACGCCGTTGTCCAACCCTTGGCATGAAGAAAGAGGGCGAGCGAGGGGATTCGAACCCCCGAATAGCGGCGCCACAAGCCGCTGCCTTAACCACTTGGCGACGCCCGCCGCGTCCGTGAGAATCTACCAATTCGTGTTTCAGGCAACCGGGTGCAGCGTCCGGCTTCCCAGCGTCAGGTTCCCGTTGCCGCCGCGCTGGCTGCGCTCACCGCTGCCGGTGCAGCCTTGGCGTTGGCGTTCACCAACCCAAGCCTGAGCGACTACGAGGCCCATGCGGGGGATCAGCTCGTTGCTCTGCTGTCCAAGGAGTTGTGCACGTCGGAGGGGTTGCCCATGGTGCTNCGGCTGTGGATCCGCGACTGCCCCCAGCTGGTGGCGTCCCAGCGGAAGGCCCTGGCTCAACTGGCAGGACGCTTCACCACCCGCGTCAANTTNGGGGTGGCCAGCNTGTACACCACCCGTGTCGGCGGGCAGCAGTTGTTGCCGGGGTTCACCTTGCCGACGGCTGAGGTGGTCACCCTGGGGATTGCCGGCCGTTTCGTGCTGATTCGCTCGGACACGGATGCCGGTGGGTTGAATTGAGCAGCAGCGTCTCTGCGGTAGAGGCCTGGGTGCCGCGCAGCCTGCTGGAGCTGGATGGCCCCTCGGTGATTCCTCCAGCTACGGCGGAGGGCCTGACTGCCGTGCGCTTGTCCTGGAGCGCCGGTCGCCTGTTGGCCCCTCAGCCCCTGGAGAGCGGCAGCCGGTNTCCCGAGGTGTTGGTGCTGCCGCGGCTGGTGGATCCCCACGTTCACCTGGACAAGGCGTTCACCTGGCCAGAGCATCCCAATCTCAGCGGCACCTACGACGGAGCGCTGGAGGCCAACCTGCGCGAACACGCTGGGCGTGATGCGAATGCCGTTCGGGCCCGGGGAGAGACGGCACTGAAGCTCGCCTGCGGCCATGGCTTGCGTGCGGTGCGCACCCACATCGACAGCCTGGGCCCTGGCGCGATGCCGAGCTGGGAGGCATTGGAGGAGCTCAAATCAAGCTGGAAGGAGCAGCTGGAGGTCCAGCTGGTGGCTCTGGTGCCGATCGCCCACTGGGCCACGGCGGACGGTGCGCGACTGGCGAAACGGGTTGCTGCCTGTGGAGGANTGCTGGGAGGCGTGCTGGTTCCCCCGTGTCATGGCGCNGCGGTGCGCGATCACCTGAGAGCTCTGCTGCAGCTGGCGGAGCAGCACGGCTGCCCTGTGGATCTCCACATCGATGAGGCCGACCATGGCCCTGCCGCTGGGNTGACTCAGCTGCTGCGTGTGCTGGAGCGGTTCCCNTGCAGCCAACGGATCACCTGCAGCCATNCCAGCAGCCTGGCTTTGCTGNATCCAAGNAGCCTGGAACGTCTCGGGGCGCGTATGGCGGTGCAACGCCTGCAGGTGGTGGCGTTGCCCCTCACCAACGCATGGTTGCTGAGTCGCACCACCCATGCGACCCCTGTTTGCAGACCACTGGCGCCGATCCGTCAGCTGCAGCGGGCCGGCATCACGGTGGCTGTGGGTGGTGACAACGTCGCTGATCCCTGGTTTCCGGGGGGGGATTTTGATCCTTTGGCCTTGATGGCCAGTTCTCTGCCGCTGGCCCAGCTCGCCCCATGGCAGCGGTTGGGCCTTTCGCCCTTCACCACGGCAGCGGCCCATGTCATGGACCTGGCCTGGGATGGGGTCATCCGTCGGGATGCTCCTGCTGATCTGGTGATGCTTCAGGCCCAGACCTGGAGCGCGGCCCTGAGGCGACCTCCACAGCGGCAGGTGCTGATCGCTGGCCGTTGGTGGGAGCCGTCCAGGCGCTAGACCTCACGCTGACGGTCCCAACTGTGCCAATGGTCGCTCCGCAGGTGCTGACAGCTTTGGTGGAGGAGCTCAGAGCCGTTCCAGGGCTGGTTCTGCTGCAGGGAACCAACGACCTGCTGCGTTATTCGAGGGATGCCTACGACTATTCACCGCTGCTGTCGCCGCTGCTGGAGCGCTGCAAGGCTGATCTGGTGGTGCGGCCGCGGGACGGCGCAGCGGTGGAACGGGTGGCCGCCAGCTGTGCACGGCTTCGCATTCCCCTCACCCTGCGGGGATCGGGAACGGGCAACTACGGCCAGTCGGTGCCGATGGAAGGCGGTGTGGTGATGGTTTGCAGTGCCATGCGAGAGGTGAAGCATCTCGATGGGCAGACCGGGGTGGTGACGGTGCAACCGGGATGTCTGATGCGTGACCTGGACCAGCACCTGAGGGCCAGGGGACGGCAGCTGCGGCTTCTCCCCAGCACCTGGCGCAGCGCCACGATCGGGGGGTTCCTGGCCGGTGGTTCCGGGGGGATCGGCTCCATCCGCTGGGGCTTTCTCAGGGACCCAGGCCATCTGATCGGTGCCGAGATCGTCACGGTGGAGGCGGAGCCCCGGCGGCTGCAGCTTGATGCCAGGGCGGCTGAAGCCCTGAATCACGCCTACGGCACCAATGGCATCCTCACCGAGCTGCAACTCGCCACGGCGCCTGCTGTGACTTGGCATCAGCTGAGCATCGACTGTGCCAGCTGGGGCGATGCGGTGCTCCTGCTGCAGCGTTGTGCCCGCTCGGCAGTGGCGTTGCATCTGGCCACCCTGCTGGAAGCTCCCGTGCTGGAGCGCCTACCGGCCTGGAGCGGTCCCGTGACCGGCCAGCACCGTTTGCTGTTGCTGGTGGCACCGGATGGTGTCGACACCCTGGCGCGTCTGGCGGTGGATGCCGGAGCTGCTGTTCACGAGCTCGGGCCGGAAGACGTCAGTGCGGGCCAAGGTCTGCGTGAGTTGAGCTGGAACCACACCACGCTCCACATGCGGGCCGCTGAAGCCGGGTGGACCTATCTGCAGATGCTGTTGCCCGAGCCCGAGCTTCCGGCCATGGATCAGCTCAGGCAACGCTGGGGTGATGCCCTGTTGTGGCATCTGGAGGGTGTGCGTCAGCAGGGATGCAGCCGTCTGGCCGCCCTGCCGCTGGTGCGTTGGTCATCCAAGCAGCAGCTTGAGCAGCTGATGGCCGATTGCCGCGAGCTGGGTGCCGTTCTGTTCAACCCCCATGTGATCACGGTGGAGGACGGAGGCCTCGGCGTGGTGGATGGTGATCAGGTGGCGGCGAAACGGAGCTACGACCCCGATGGCCTGCTCAATCCCGGCAAGTTGCGCGGCTGGGAGGAGCGCCGCTGACGATCAGCAGCCAAGGCTGTCGAAGGTGGCGACTCCGGTGCTGGGGTTGATGCCATCCGCCTCACGGCACAGCAGGCGCTGGTCATCACGGTCGAGCAGGGCATCGCTGAAGTCCGCCCCTTCGATCTGCGCCTGGCTGAAGCTGCTGCCCGACGCAATGATCCCGGTGAGGATGGCGTTGCGGAGATCAGTGGCCACGAAGTCGGCCCGATCCATCAGCGCATCGGAGAGATCAGCGCTTTGGAAATCCGCTTCGGCGAAGGCCCCCTGGGTGAGGATCGCCCCATGCAGGTTCGCGCCTCGGAAATTCGCTCCGCGGCCCACGGCTCCAGCAAAGGATGTGTTGGCCAGGTTCTGCCCTTCGAAATCTCCGTTGCTCTGGTTGGTGAGCGTGTAGTCGACGGTTTCCTGGAACAGGGCCCGGTCCTGCAGGCCCACGCCGGCGGAGGTGTCCAGGGCCGTGGCAGGCAAGACCAGTCCCAGCAGGGGAACCAGCAGGCACAGCAGCGATGACAACAACGTGTTCAACATCGTTCCGGACCGTGGGCCATCACTTTGCCTGGATCGCGCCGCAGGCGAGCAGATCGCCGATGAGATAGAGGGAACCCGCCAGAACGGGCATCGGTTGGGGCCAGGGACCCGCGCGTTGGATCGCCTCAAGTGCCATCGACGCACTGTCGGCTTGCTTGAGTTGCTCTCGCCAGCGCGGAACCGCTTCCACAAGGGCTGAACGGTTCCAGCTGCGATGCCCTGGCACCGGAACAATCCAGGCTCGATCAACAGGCTGCAACAGAGGCGCGAGCATCTCCAGCGCCTGTTTGTGGGCCTGAATCCCAAGGATCCAGGTCAGTCCTTGCCCCTCTCCGCTCCAGCGATGTCGCTCCATGGCCAGTTGCTGCGCAGCGGGTGGGTTGTGCGCTCCATCCACCAGCAGGGGATGGCCCTGCCAGGTCACGGTCTGCAGACGGCCGTTCCATTGCGCCCGAGCGAAACCCAGCCGCATCGTCGGTTCCGTGATGGTCCAGCCCAAGGGCTGCAGGGCCTGAAGTGCACCGCGGGCCACGGCAGCGTTGCTGCGCTGCAGGTCACCGGCCAGTCCCAGATCCCATTCCTGGTCCAGGGGTTCCACCCATCGCAGTTCGGCATTGGCGTCCCGGCAGGTCTGCTCCAGCACGGTCTGTACAGCGTCGGGTTGTGATGCGCTGATCACCGTGGCGCCTTCGGTGATCACGGCCGCTTTCTCGGATGTGATCGCGCTGAGGCTGGTGCCGAGGTGTTCACAGTGATCGAGACCGATGTTGGCGAGAGCAATCACCGGCCGATGGGGGTGGGCGGTGGTGGCATCGAGACGCCCACCGAGGCCAACCTCCAGCACCAGCAGGTCCACGGCGTTGGACTGAAAGTGCGCAAATGCTGCAGCGAGAAGCTGNTCAAACGGCGTCAGTTGGCAGTCCTGCGTGATCTGTTGTTGGGCCTCGAGCAGCTGCCGCAGCCTCTGGGGAGCAATCGGTGTTCCATGCACCACGATCCGCTCGCACCAGCTCACCAGATGGGGGGACGTGGTCACACCGCAGTGGATGCCNGCCTGTTGAAGTGCTGCACTGAGAAAACTGGCGATGGAGCCNTTGCCGTTCGTCCCTGCGATTTGGATGGCGGGGATTTCGGCACAGGGGGANCCCAGGGCCTGCAGGGCCTGCTGCATGCGATCCAGCTTCAGATCCATGCCCCGCAGATCGAATCGCGGGATCAGGTCTGAAAAGTCCTCCGCAGCCATGCCCCCACTTCAGCTGGCCGTGGCCAGGGTGGCGTCGAGTCGCCGGAGCAGCTGGCGCACCTCCCGCTTTGAAATCACGAGAGGCGGCACCATCCGCAACACCGTCGGCCCGGCTGCCACCAGCAGCAGCTGTTGATCGATGGCCGCTTTGGCCAGTTGCGGCGCAGTGCATCCGCATTCCGGCTTCAGCACAAGACCCTGCAGCAAACCCCAGCCGCGANACCCCGCCAGNAGCTGGGGGTAGCGCGTCGTTAGCNGCTGCANACCCTCCTGCAGCTGCTGACCGCGGGCTTCCACGTGGTTCAGCAGCCCCCGGCGTTGAATTTCCNTTGCCACGGTGAGGCCAGCCCGGCAGGCAAAGGGGTTGCCGCCGAATGTGCTGGCGTGATCGCCGGGTTCAAACACGTCCGCTTGGCTCTGCACCAACAAGGCGCCGATGGCATGGCCCCCGCCCAGGCCCTTGGCCAGGGTGAAGGCGTCGGGTTCGATGCCGAGCTGTTCATAGCCCCAGAGGCGTCCGCTGCGGCCCATCCCCACCTGCACCTCATCAAGGATCAGAAGGATGTTGTGCTCGTTGCAGAGGGATCGCAGCCGTTGGAAGAAGTGTTGATCGCCGGGATTGACGCCACCTTCCCCCTGGAGGGGCTCAATCAGCACGGCTGCGACGGCAGGGCCNTTGGCTTCCCTCTGCCTGAGCAGGGATTCAAACGCCTCAATGTCGTTGTACGGGAAGTAGTCGAATCCCTCGACCAGGGGCTCGAAACCCTGGTGATAGCGCGGTTGGCCNGTGGCGGTGACCGCGGCGAGGGTGCGGCCGTGAAAGCTCGCTGATGCCGTCAAGATCAGGGGACGGTCGATGCCGCGTCTTTGGTGCCCATGTTTTCGGGCCAACTTGATCGCTGCTTCATTGGCTTCGGCGCCGGAGTTGCAGAAGAAGACGCTGTCGGCACAGCTGTGGTGGACAAGCCAGCTGGCCAGTTCCTCCTGCTCGGGGATCCGATACAGATTCGACACGTGCTGAAGGCTCCTCAGCTGGCGGCTGAGGCTGCGGCGCATGGCCCGATCGCTGTGGCCCAGCGTGTCGGTCGCGATGCCGGCGACGGCATCNAANTAACGACGTCCCTGGTCATCCCANACCCAGCAACCGCTTCCCCGCACCAGGGTGAGCGGGAAGCGGTTGTAGGTGTTCATCACCGCTTGTGGATGGGAGCCGGGGGACTTGAACCCCCAAGACCAGTGGCCGGCTGATTTTGAGTCAGCTGCGTCTACCAATTCCGCCAGGCTCCCCTGANNGGAGATTGTATTGAGCGATGCTCCGCCGGTTAGGCCAGATTGCGCTCCAGACGCGCTCCGACTGCGGTGAGTTTGGATTCGATCCGGTCGTAACCGCGATCGAGGTGTTTCAGGCCTGAAACACTGGTCGTGCCATGGGCCGCGAGACCCGCGATCACCATGGCTGCAGAGGCACGCAGGTCACTGCCGGTGACCGGTGCAGCACTGAGCTGTACAACGCCTTCCACGATGGCCGTGCTGCCTTCCACACGGATCGAAGCTCCCATCCGTTGCAGCTCTGCAACGTGCTGGAGCCTGTTTTCATAGATCTTTTCGCTGATCACGCTGGTCCCCTTTGCGGTCGTCATCAAGGCCATGAATGGGGCCTGAAGGTCAGTGGGAAATCCGGGGAACGGCTGGGTGGTGATGTCCACCGCTTGGATGTCACCAGGCGTGATGGTGATGCCCAGATCATCAATGTCGAGCTTGCAGCCACAATCGCGAAGCTTCTGGAGCACGGAGCTGAGGTGGTCTGCAACCACAGGCTCCACCCGCAGCGATGAGCGCGTGATTGCCGCAGCGATCAGGAAGGTGCCCGCTTCGATCCGATCGGGGATGACGGGGTAGGCGGAGCTCACGCTATGGAGTTGGTCCACACCATGGATGGTGATCAGAGGACCGCCGGCACCGCTGATGTCTGCCCCCATGGCGACAAGCATGTTGGCGAGATCCTGAACCTCAGGCTCCTGGGCAGCGTTCTCGATCGTGGTGGTCCCTTCAGCAAGGACGGCGGCCATCAGGATGGTTTCCGTGGCCCCAACGCTGGGGCAGTCCAGAACGATGGATGCACCCTTCAGGCGTTTCTTGGTACCGGGAACGGATGCTGAAACAACACCGTGTTCGACCGTCACATGGGCACCGAGAGACTTCAGCCCACGGATGTGCTCGACGACGGGGCGGGCTCCAATTCGGCAGCCTCCGGGCAGGGGGACCTTGGCGTGACCGAGGCGGCCGAGCAGGGATCCGATGCTGAAGAAGCTGGCCCGCAGGCTGTTCACCAGCTGATAAGGAGGTTCATGGCTGGTGAGGGTGGAGGCATCCAGCACCATCCGATCGCCATCACGCTGCACCCGCACACCGAGAGTCTGGAGAATCTCAACCATCCCGGCGATGTCGGTGAGGTTGGGGACGTTGCAAAGTTCCACCGGCTCCGGGCAGAGCAGGGCGGCTGTCATCAGCACCAGGGCTGAGTTTTTGGCCCCACTGACCTGCAGGACACCGTTCAGACGCGCGGAGCCCTCGATTTGAAGTTGTGGGTTGAGAATGTCCTGAGACACAGTCGATACAGCGGCCATCTCCACAACCAACCCCGAAGTCACTGCATTGTGACAATGTGAGATGAGACCGTCTAGACGGCCGGCGTTCAAACTGGTTGCAACCGCGACCAAATCGGTGCTCGAGCCTCGGATCGCGATGCCGTATGTTCGATTGGTCGCCTGGGCGACACACGCCAGCGGATGTGGCGGAATTGGTAGACGCGCTAGTTTCAGGTACTAGTGGTGGCAACATCGTGGGAGTTCAAGTCTCCCCATCCGCACTA
>NHIA01000039.1 GCA_002170825.1 Cyanobacteria bacterium TMED177 | reverse complement strand
CGACTCACCCTGCGCGACAACGCCCGCGTGCTGAGCCTGCATGTGAACCCCTCCGGGCGTGAAGTGAAAGCGGTGGAGGCCGAGCTGGACGGCGACACCTGGCTGTTCAGCGCTGATGTGGTGGTGCTGGCGGCCGGCGCCGTGAACACCCCGGTGATCCTGCTGCGTTCAGCCAGCACCCACCACCCCAAAGGCATCAGCAACGGTTCCGATCAGGTGGGCCGCAACCTGATGAATCTGCAGCTCACCTCGATCCTGCAGCTGGCCACCGAGCGCAACAGCGGTCGTTACGGGCGCTCTATGGGCATCAACGACTACTACTGGGGAGACAAGAACGTCAGCTTCCCTCTCGGCCACATCCAAACCGCAGGGGGCGTTCTGCAGGATGCCCTGTTCGCGGAATCGCCACCGGTGCTCTCACTGGTGAGCAAAATGATTCCAGACTTCGGCCTCGAGCGTCTGGCGTCACGGTCCGTGGCCTGGTGGGCGATGACGGAAGTCATGCCGGATCCCCACAACAAGATCTGGCTGAACAACAACCAGATCCGGATCAACTATCTCCACAACAACCGTGAAGCCCACGATCGGCTGGTCTACCGCTGGATCGACACCCTGAAGGCGGTTGAAGCGGACCCGGTGACCAAGGTGGTGCTGAAGGCACCGACCCATGCGCGGGGTGAAGCCCCGCTGAGCGTGGTGGGCTACGGCTGTGGCTCCTGCCGCATGGGAGAAGACCCATCCATGTCTGTTGTGGATGCGAACGGGAAGTGCCACGAGCTGGAGAACCTCTACATCGCTGACGCGAGCGTCTTTCCCAGTTGCCCAAGTGTTGGGCCAGGGCTCACGGTGATCGCCCTCGCCTTGAGGCTTGCCGCAAAGCTCACTTAGATCAGATCGCTTTGTTCTGACGCAACGGGGATCCCCCCATCACATAAGCCCGTAACGACCCCAGCAGTCCCTGCTGAGGAGCTTGCTGAATCACGCGTGCAGCAAGCAGCATCCCGCCGATCGCCTCATTGGGCAAAAGGCGTGAAACCAGTCGCGCCTCCAGTTCACTGTTGATTTCATCACTGGGATAAACACTGATCACAGCCATCACCTCACGGTCATCCATGAAGCGATGCACCAGTGAGGTGATCTGGCCATCCGAGAGAAAGCTGCGGCCGTCGCGACCGAATTGATGCTGCACCGCATGAAACAGCTCATGACGGGCCACCTCGCCGATGGAGCGTCCATTCGCCTTGATGCGTTCCGTGCAGAACGCAACTTCTGACCGCTGTGGGTCGTAGCTGCCGACCGCGGCGGCGTGGTCGCGGCACCATGCACCTCCATCCACAATTCCCACCCCCATACCTGCCGCCATCAACAACAGCAGAAGGGTGGGCATCAAGCATTAATGCATTCTTAACCCAACCATAAAGTCCGGTTCTCCTGTGCAACGTGTCGGCGGCAACCGTTCTCAAGGTTTCTTCAGGACACATTCATGAGCAACTGGCGGGTTGGCGGGTGTCATTCACTGAGAAGCATTGCCAGCACAAGCATCTGCGCCAATCGACAGTCAGGTCACAGGATTTGAACCTTGCTCCACATTCCTCTGCGTTGCACGTACAGATGGACCATCACGCAGCGATCCACCTGCCGTGTTTCGCCATCCCAGCACCCGAGCCCACTGGCCAAATCCAGCACCATCAAGACATGCAGTGTTCGTTGCGATACACACAACACCGCAGCCGCCAGGAATGGGCCGATGCGCAGGCACAGCTGGTTCTTCCAGCAGCAAAGAACGTAGACACAACGATTGGAGGCCAGCAAACCCAGCAGCACCCGGACTTCTCAATAGAATTGCACTATTGCGAAGACGCAACTCCGGCACCGACCTTGCGCTTAACCCACATTCACGGTTAGCACGACTAGGCGAATAAAATAACTACCCCTATTTAATTATTATTAGCTCCACTGCAGTATTTTTAGTGTGGCTGAAACCGTAGTCACTAACGCAACGCAGCCAGTAATTGGAGAAATAACTTCCCCCACACCTAATCGCCATTGAGGTACGAGAAGGTGCCACGGGGGTGATTTCGCCCGGCGCACCACATACAATTGGCTGGATAAAATTATGCCAAAATTTAGAACCTGATTTGAAATTATTTTCTTCTGATTTACTAGGCACATCTGCTCAAAGGCGTTAATAAGTCACTTTCATCACAACCACTTTCTGTTCGGCTATCTAGGGTAAAATGAAAAGGGTAAAAAAGTGAACTCAGCACCAAGTTGTCCTATCAGAATCAGCCTGCCTGACATAGAGGATGCAACATCTCTCCAGAACCAATGTCTAACTGCTCACGAAATCGAATGGCGGAGGTGGTCAACCTGGCAACAGGAAAGAACAGCCAGAAATAGACTGAAAAGGCTTTATAAGCCATAGAAATTGCAATCCTGTATTTTTACGAATGAGGACATGTAGCTTTACCAGAGCTTAATCGAAGGAATATATTATTTAGTTTTGGAGGAAGAAAATGCGCTGGACTTACGTAGTTAACAAAAGAACCATGCGAATATCGCACACAAAAGCAAAGGATATCTATCCGATATACAGGAGAGCCATAGCAGACCAACTCATAACACTAGCCAAAGAGGCGCTAGCATTTTCAAGGCTTAGGCATGAAGATATTGCTATTAAGCATGACCACAATGATGACTGACCAACTATCAGGCATCACTATTAGATGATTTACTAAAAGCTTTGATTGTCATCCAAATAGCTGAAATCAAGCAAAAGAGTGGAGTGGAGACACGAAAAGAAGCGGTGAAGAATAAAAACATGGCTCCTGCGAAACCTTCCCCTGAAGAAAGGGTGGCTAGCGACACAAGGAAACCTATTGCAAGACATAAGGCAGCAATCAATGTGCATTGCTTGCCTGTTAATGTCATATAGAGCTATCCAGGAAAAGGTTATCAGCCGAATAACAGCCACAATTCACCTTTAGGCAATATATACCTGTGGAGGTGAATAGAACGCATCCCAGCTCAAAATACAAATCCAAAAGAACGCGAATGGCACTGCAAGCAATCCTCTAGAAGATACTATTGGTCTTTAAGCAGTAGTTCAATAAGCCTCTGAGACACCCTCAGAAAGTTATGTCATTTTTCATCAGGTCAGTGAGGTAGACCACGCATCAACCAGCTTTCAAATACAAAAAAAGCCACAAAGAAAGCGGAGACAACACCAACCAGAATCTTGCCAGACATCAAAGGCGGATCAGATCTATTACTAGCTTGGCGACACCACCACGGATTGCAACCTGCGGACGGCTGTAACGTAACTAAAATGACGACATCGCCACTCTGGGAACGGCTGTCTCATGGATCAGTTGCTGTTTCTGTTCGATTTGTTGCTCCTAACTGATGCCTAGAAGGCGCTACAAGCGTTCTGAATCTGTACTTAGAGCGTAGGGCATAAGCAATAAAACAAAGGCCTTCCAGGTCATTAAACAGACATACATACCAGCAGTTTAGTCTCACAATCAACTTAATCAGGTCTCAGTACACCATTCACCATTCCTCGCATCCCTCAGTTGAGGGATTGACCGACAGACAAAGATCCCTCAGTTAGGGGATGCGCAAAGTACACTAGACGGTGATGTTTAAAAGAGACCATTGAAGGAGGCAAAGAATATCTTGTGGGCAGGATCACCCTGAATGCTTCAAACTCGCCATTCACATTGTCAGCAACACCGTCAGGTGGATTTGGCTACTTTGAGTCAGATGAGTCATCAATGATCTATGGAGAGAGAGAGCAATACAAGCAAGTGGAAGCATGTATGTAGATGGCAATGAGGAAAAAGTACAACTGATGATGATGGGTCAAGGTTTCTTCAAGATGAACAGGCGATCGCCCACCAGCTTCAACGCAAACGAGACGTCGCCCTGAGCAAGGGATCTGCTCAAGAGCTCTTCAACGTCGACCGTTCCCAGATCCTCAAGGCTGATCTCCCGCAAGTTCACTCCCGGTTGCCGCGGCCCAAGTTGTTTAGGCCAGATCGGCACCCCGAAGGCGCGATTCCAGAGCCGTTCAATCCATGCCAACTCCTCCGGCGTACCAGCTGGAGGAAGCAGATCCGCATCAGCGACCTCCTTCTGCTCGTTGCGGGGCTGGCTCTGTGATGGCGTGGGCTTCGGAGCTGAGCTGGATTCCGCAACGTCGGCGCCGTCGGATCGCAACGCCGAGCCATCAGCGTCCTGTTGAGGGGGGCAATCAGCGGCCGCTGCTTCAGGGGGGTCTCCGACCGGGATCAGGAGATCCGGAGGAGGTGGAGGGAGCGTCCCGCTGAGATCCAGACCAACGGCGGGCAGGGTCTGCTGTTGCACCACACGTCGTGTGATCCGCACCAGCTGTGCTGTGTTGTCAACGGTGATGCCCGATTCCGCGTCCAGTCGCCTTTGCGGCGGGCTGAATCCGATCCAGACGCCATGGACCAGCACGGCCAGTCCGACCGGGACGGCAATGGGCAGCAGATCAGGANCGTGCTGCCGGAGGAAGCTGAAGTTCAACATCAAGACGTGTGGTCTCAAGGAGAGAAACGAGGTCCTGAACCTCACCCCAGGCAACACCGGGAGCGAGGACCATCCGAACGCGAGTGGAGGGATTCAATTGCTCTGCCCGTCGGAGCAATCCAGGGATGACAGCCGGTTCCACAGGCCGGTTCCAGAGCCGAACCGATCCGCCCTTGCCCACGAAAAAGGTGACAAACCCGTCGTTGGCGGACTGCTGGGCGCGCCACTGGGGCAACACCACCAGTGCGGTCATCANGAGGAGCTGGGCCGTTCCCGAGAAGGCCAAGGCCAGGCAGAGCCGGGAGGTTCTGGAGCTCATGGAACGAACTCCTCCAGCTGNAGACGAACGGGGCCAGAGCTGACCGTCTGCAACCAGGCCAGATCATCGGCAACGGATCCAGCATCACGGGCACTGGACGGCAGAAAGCGAAGACCGCCCCGGGGACGGTCGTCGCTCTCGAGCCGCGCACGCAGCTGGTCCGACGACACCGTTGCACCATTCAGATACCAACGGCCGGCTTGGGAGCGCACCACNTACCAGCGATGGCCCTTCTCCAGCGCCGAGGCAGGGACAGNNGAGATGGTTGGCTGCTGATG
Source organism: Cyanobacteria bacterium TMED177 (assembly GCA_002170825.1). Taxonomy (GTDB): domain Bacteria; phylum Cyanobacteriota; class Cyanobacteriia; order PCC-6307; family Cyanobiaceae; genus Parasynechococcus. The sequence goes on along the minus strand of NHIA01000039.1, from coordinate 18,499 downwards.
CAGCAGCGCNGGCAGCAGCGCGAGGGCCGTAGTCACCGTCAGAGTGACGGCGGTAAGAGCCAGAACAACCGGCATCAGGCANNCTCGCAAGCCTCTCTGATCCGCGCCAGCTCGGCGCGACGCTGCATCCTGTTCAACCTCTGCACCACAAGAGCCATCAGCGCGATCACCAAACCCAGCGCCGTACCCACCAGCACCTGGCCGTAACGCACGGTCAGTCCTTCACCCCGNGGCAACAGCAGNTCCGGACCGAGGGCCTGCAACAGGCCCATCAGGCCAAGCACCGTGGCCAGCAGTCCGAGCAGGGGGCCAAGCACCATGGCCAAATCAAGGCTGGACTCCCAGCGCCTGAAGCGTCGATCCAGACGTTGAAGCTGACGGTCGAGAGAACGATCGGCGGCGTCGGATGGCAACCCANGGAGCCCGTTGCGGATCTGCTGGATCTCACCGGAACACACCCGTCTCCAGCGGATCCAATGCAGCAAACGGTCGATACCGGCAGACATGACCGCTATCGACAGGAGCAACAGAGGAAGGATCAGCACTCCTCCCTGTTGAAGCGCCAGCGGGCTGAACACGACCGTATCCCTGTGCCGAGCTGACGCTAGAGGTGATCGTCGGAGCTGCAACCGAAGTGTGGCCTCGGATACAACGGGCGCAGACTCAAGCCATGGTCACGAACTCTTCTGCCACCGATGGATGCAGCGCCATGGTCCGGTCGAAGTCCGCCTTGGTGGCACCCATGCCAACGGCGATCGCAGCCATCTGAATGATCTCGGCGGCATGCTCGCCCACCATGTGGCAACCGAGCACCCGATCGGTGCTCTTTTCAACGACGAGTTTGAGCAGACAGGGGGCTCCTGTCGCGGGAAGTGACCGAGACATGGAGCGAAAGCGGGCACGGTGAATCACCACCTCGTCGGCACCGAAGCGCTCCACAGCGGCCTCTTCTGACAATCCCACCGTGGCCAGCTCCGGATCGCTGAACACGGCACTGGCCACCAGCTTGTGGTTCACCTGCCGCGGCCGCCCGCCGAAGACGCTGTCAGCAAAAGCACGCCCCTCATCAATCGCCACCGGCGTCAAATTGACCCGATCGGTGACATCCCCCACGGCATGGATGTGGGGAACGGATGTGGCCGAATCGGCGTCAACGGGGATTCGGCCGTCCTCCACGGCCACACCAGCCGCCTCAAGACCCAGTTCGCTTAACCACGGGCGTCGCCCTGTGGCCATCAGCACCCCACCGCAGGGGAGACGCAGGCCATCCGCCAGCTCCGCCGTCAGGTCACCAGGCTGACCGGATACAGCCGCCACGGTCTGCTCAAACACCACATGGATGCCGCTGTGGCGCATTGCCTCCAGCACCGCATCGGCCAGCTCCGCATCGAAGCCCCGCAGCAACCGCTTGCCCCGCACCACTTGGGTGACGTTCACACCCAGTCCCCGCAGGATGCAGGAGAACTCGCAGGCGATGAACCCTGCACCGACGACCACCACTGCCTTCGGCAGCTCCTCCAGGTTGAACATGTCATCGCTCACCCAGGTGTGCTCGACCCCTGGGATCGGCGGACGCGATGGCCGTCCCCCCACCGCCACCAGAAACCGCTTCGCGGTTAGCTCCTGGTGGGGAGCTGCACCCCGTTCGATCGACACGCCGATCGTGTGGGGAGAGGTGAACCGTGCCCATCCCTCGATGCGGGTGACATCGGCTTTGTCGAGGAACTTGACGTGAAGTTGATTGAGACGGTCCACCTCGGCGCGAACGCGACGGAACAGCTCAGATGGGTTGGATTGCACCGACCCGATGGTGATGCCGTAGGCGTGGGCATCGGCGAGCTGATGGTGGGCCTGGGCGCCGTAGACCAGCAGCTTCTTCGGCACGCAGCCACGGATCACACAGGTGCCACCGATGCGATCCCCTTCGACGATGGCCACCCGCGCGCCATGCCGCGCCGCCCGCTTCGCCGCCGCCAGACCGCCTGACCCCGCTCCGAGCACAATCAGATCGAAGGACGGGTCCATGGGAGCAATGGAAGTGCCCCAATTCTCCTGANGCGCGGGATGCATGTCGACGTGCCGGCCAACACAGGCCTAGAAGTAAAGACAGCGTTATGGTNCGGACAAGAACAGCTCAAGACCGCGTGAAGTCACGTGGCCCTTGATGACCTTTTTNCTTAGCCATGAAAAAGCCCAAGCGCCCCCGGCAACAGCCNCCTGATCTGCAGCAGCAGATCAACAACCGTCGCGAGATCGTGATGATGCTCACGTCGGACGACATGAAGTCCCGCCTCAAGACACTGGCCCAGCAAGGCCGACAGCAGGAGTGTCTGGCCCTGATGCAGGAACTCGGTGACTGGCAGTCCTATGGGAGGGGTGATCTCGCCCCGATCCTGCATGCTCCCTACCTCGGCCGAAACTGAAGCTCTTGGCTGGTCGGACCTCGAATCCCTGGCCGCAGCGGCCNCCGACCGCGTTGAGGGTCCGACCAACGCGCAGTCGGTTCTGAGGCTGTTCGGGCAGCCGGAGGCAGCGGTGCGCGTCACCCTGTANCGCGATCACCACGCCTGGTGCCCGTACTGCCAAAAGGTGTGGCTGTGGCTGGAGTTCAAGCGCATTCCCTATCGAATCCGCAAGGTGACGATGCGCTGCTACGGCCGCAAGGAGAGCTGGTTTCTGCAACGGGTGCCCTCCGGGATGCTGCCGGCCCTCGANCTGGATGGACGTCTGATCACCGAAAGCGACGACATCCTGCTGGCTCTCGAAGCCAGCTTCGGACCATTGGGCCTGGCGATGAACGACCCGGAGGCCCGATCGCTGCGCCAATTGGAGCGACTGCTGTTCCGNGCCTGGTGCNTCTGGCTGTGCACGCCCGGTCTCAACCCGCGCGAAGAGGACAGGGCCAGAGAGCAGTTCCGGCAGATGGCATCACGCTTCGAACAGGTCCTCCAGAGCACACCCGGACCTTGGTTGGATCCCTGTGCTCCTGGAACGGTCGACCTGGTGTTTGTTCCCTACGTGGAACGCATGAATGCCTCCCTNGCGTATTACAAGGGCTATCGACTGCGNCGGGAGCACCCTGCGATCGACGCCTGGTTCAAGGCCTTGGAAGGGTTGGCCACCTACAGGGGCACCCAGAGCGACTTCCACACCCANGCCCACGATCTGCCGCCGCAGATGGGTGGGTGTTGGTCCAATCAGTCCACCGAAGCCCAGACCCTGGCCCACCGGATTGATGTGGGCGAAGGACTGGGGGAAGACGAATCCTGTTGGGTTGCGGAACACCACAGCGAGGATGCGGCCATTGCCCTCTCGAGGGTCCTGCGTCACCGTCAANGGTTGCTGGAGCGCAATCCTCTTGGTGTGNCGGGGTTCGATCAACCGTTGCGATGCGCCCTCACCGCCCTGATCGGCCAGGGCAGACCCAAGCCTGTCCCCGGCAGTGCCCTCGGCCTGCGCCATCTGCGCGACCGGATCTCCGTACCGCGGGACATGCCACTGCACGCCGGCCGGCTGCTGCGCCAGGCCCTCGAGTCGACAGCATCGCTGGACGGCCCCCAACAGCCCAAGCCGTTGCCGACCCGTGATCGCTATGACCAGGACCCAACCCCTTTTGTGACTCGGTCATGATGATNGTGATCACGGTTGCGGTTTGACCCTTCATCTGCCCGCCTACCAACCGATCCCGGATGCGGGTCGCAAGAGCGAGCTGTTTGAGTTGCCGATCTCAACCCTTCAGCCAACGCAATGGTGCATCGGACTGGCGGAGGTGTGGGCACGACAGGAGGATTTCGCACGGGATTCGCGCCAGCAACGGCTGGACTATTTGCGGANCAAACCGGTTCCCCTGGTGCGCAATGCGAGCGGCGAGGTGTGGATGGTGGATCGCCACCACCGGCTGCGCGGTCTGCTGGGGCTCGATCCACACGCCAGCGCCTGGGGTTACGTCATTGCCGATCTNCCGTTCAGCGATCGCGCGGACGTACTGNCTTTCTTGCAGCAGCAAGGGTGGCTGTATCTCTACGACGGCCGGGGCTGCGGGCCGCGTCACCCCCAGGAGCTNCCCCGGTCGCTGCTCGATCTTGAGGATGACCCCTANCGCAGCCTGGTGTGGCGCCTGAAAAAGGACGGATTCATCAAGGCCCAGCCACAGATTCCGTACCACGAATTCCGCTGGGGAGGCTGGTTGCGGCGCCGTCCCTTACCACCGTTCAGTTCGCGCCGACTGCAACCGGCCATTCANCCGGCGCGGCGCCTGGTGTGCTCCCAGGCCGCTTCAACCATGGCTGGCTGGAAGGGGAACGGGAAAGCCTGCCGCTGATCAGCGCTTGCGGCGGGAGTCGATCTGGAGCAGATCCTTGACCTTCTGCACCTGACCGGCCAACTGGGGGTCGGATGCCAGCTTTTTCTCCACCTGCTCAATGGCATACATCACGGTGGTGTGGTCCTTACCGCCGAAGGTGTCGCCGATGCGGGGCAGGCTCAGGTCCGTGCCCTGGCGCATCAGGTACATNCCCACCTGGCGGGCCTGGCTCACCGCACGCCGCCGGGTGCTGCTGCGCATCTCCTCGGCCGTGACGTCAAAGACCTCGGAAACCTTNTCGATCACCTGCTGCGGTGTGACCTCCACACCCTGTCCGGTGGGATCCAGCATCGGGGCCACCGATTCCACCGTCATCGGCAGGCCAGTGATGGAGGCGAACGCCACAGCCCGCGTCAGGGCACCTTCCAGCTCGCGGATGTTGGAGGTGAAGCGACCGGCGAGGTAGTGGATCAGATCGCGGGGCAATGCCATCCGCTCCTGCTCCGCCTTTTTCTGCAGGATCGCCATGCGGGTCTCGAGATCCGGGACCTGAATGTCTGCGATCAACCCCATCTGAAAACGGGAGATCAGCCGCTGCTGCAACCGGGGAATCTGACTGGGGGGGCGATCGCTGGCAATGACCACCTGCTTGCCCGCCTCATGCAGGGCATTGAAGGTGTGAAAGAACTCCTCCTGGGTGTATTCCTTGCCTTCGATGAATTGGATGTCATCCACCAGCAGCAGATCCGCGGCGCGGTATCGATCCCGGAAGGCCTTCATGCCGTCCTTGCGGATGCTGTCGATCAGATCGTTGGTGAAGGTTTCCGTTGACACATACGACACCCGGGCCGAGGGATCGATCTCGAGCCGGTAGTGGCCGATGGCCTGCATCAGATGGGTCTTGCCAAGGCCGACGCCTCCGCAGATGAACAGGGGGTTGAATTCACGGCCTGGGGCCTCCGCCACCGCCAGAGCAGCGGCATGGGCCATGCGGCTGTTCGGACCGACCACGAAACGCCCGAAGACATAACGGAGGTTGAGACCGGGCAGCACGCGACGCGCAGGTTTGGAGGCCTGCGCCTCCCGCGGCGCTGCAGCATCCGGGGAAACGGGTTCCGACAGCGGCTCCGCTGTCAGCGCAACGGCTGAATCGGCAAGGATGACAACCTGCACAGGTCNGCCGCAGACGCTGGTGGCCAACTCCGTGATCGAGGGCAGCAGCTGCTCCCGGAGACGGACGCAGGCAAAGGGATTCGGGGCCAACAGACGCAGCTCCCCATTGGCGAAGCTGCTGCAGCCCGTGGGTCGGATGAAGGTCTCGAATGTGGGCTTGCTGAGCTTGCTCTGAAGCCCCTGCTGCACCTTGCTCCAGAGCTCCTCGCCCGTCAGCACCAAAACTGCCACCCACCGAAGCGCTGAATCTACGCACGTTGATCGGATCAGGCCGTTTTAAATGAATCAGCAGACACCAAGCCGGGATGCCGCGTTCGCTGCGCCTGATCGGAACCCTCCTGATCGCNACCAGCCTCAGTTCCTGCAGCCTGTTCAGGGAACTGATCAAGCAGCCGGATGCACCGTCCAGCAACACACCACCGGTGGTCAACGATCAACCCCGTTCCGCGCCCCTGCAACCGGGAGAGAACGTGATCGTGAAGGCCGTGGAGCGGGTCGGGCCGTCGGTGGTCCGCATCGACACGGTGAAGGAGATCAACAATCCACTGGGTCAGATGTTTGGGTTCGGGCCATCCACCCAGCGCCAGCAGGGACAGGGTTCAGGCTTCATCACCCGGGCCAACGGCCTGATCTTCACCAATGAACACGTGGTGCGTGGGGCGGATCGCGTGGCGGTCACGCTTCCCGACGGACGGCGCTTCAACGGCAACGTGCTGGGCGGTGATCCACTGACGGACGTNGCTGTGGTGAAGGTGGTGGCGGACAACCTGCCGGTGGCAAACCTCGGGGACTCGGATCGGTTGCGGCCAGGGGAATGGGCCATTGCCATCGGCAACCCGTTCGGGCTGAACAACACGGTCACGGCAGGCATCATCAGCGCCGTTGGACGCACCAATGCCAACATCGGTGAGGGCCAGCGGGTGCCGTACATCCAGACGGATGCCGCCGTGAACCCTGGCAACAGCGGTGGACCACTGATCAGCGCCGCCGGCGAAGTGATCGGCATGAACACTGCGATCCGCAAGGCCCCGGGTGCCGGCCTGAGCTTCGCGGTGCCGATCAACCTCGCCAAACGAATCGCCCAGCAGATCGTGAGCACGGGACAGGCATCCCACCCGTTCATCGGGGTGCAACTGCGCAGCCTCACACCGCAGCTAGCCCGGGAGATCAATGCCACCAGCACCAACTGCACCGTGCCCGAAGTGAATGGTGTGTTGGTCGTGGATGTGGTGCCGGACACGCCTGCGGCTGAAGCAGACGTCCGCCAGTGCGATCTGATCAGCGCNGTGAACAACACCAAGGTGAAAAACCCCTCCGAGGTGCAGCTGGCCGTGGACCGCGGCACGGTCGGCGAACCGATGAAACTCACCGTGGAGCGGAACGGCATGACCAAGGTGCTGAGCGTGCGACCCCGGGAACTGCCCCGCAACCGCTGAGGTGCCTGCTGCAGCTTCAGCCAGGCCTGGCCTGGTCCTGATGGCCCGCTGGCCGGCCCCTGGGCGNTGCAAGGCCCGGTTGGCCGNCGATCTGCTCGACCGCTTGAACCTTGATGGGGTGNAAGCGCGCAGTGCCCGGATCCAGCAGCGGCTGACCAGCCACACCCTCGCTGTGGCTGCGGAGTTGCAGCGGCAGGCCCTGTTCACCACCGTGCTGGCNGTGAGCGGTCTCGGGCCGCTGGCGGCACAACGCTGGGGACGGCGACACGGAATCGCACAGGTCCGCCTGCAGGGGCCTGGCAGCCTGGGAACACGGTTGAAACGGCAGTTGCGACTCCAACGCCCTTCCAAACGGGCGACCCTGGTGATCGGCAGTGACCTGCCCGACCTGAACCGGCGGGATCTGTTGCTGGCGGTGGAGAGGTTGGCNGAACGGGACCTCGTGCTCGGACCTGCCAGCGATGGCGGCTACTGGTTGATCGGACTGTCGGCAGGGCTGCTGGAGGCGCCGGAGCGATGGCCCCTGAGCGGCATTCCCTGGGGTGGTCCCGAGGTGTGCCGGTCCACCCTGACGGCGGCTTGGAGCAAGGGACTCTCGACGGATCTGCTGCCGGAACGCCAGGACGTTGACCACCTCAGCGACCTTGATCCATGGCTGGGCTGACGGTCCTGATCCCAACCCTGAATGAAGCCGCACGGTTGCCGCTGCTGCTGGCTGATCTCGCCCGCTGGNCCACCCAAGCCCAGATCGTCGTGATCGANGCTGGAAGCGTCGATGCCACCAGAACGGTGGCGACCCTGGCCGGCGCAGAGGTGTTGATCAGTTCCGAAGCCGGCCGTGGACAGCAACTGATCCTGGGCATGGCCNGCCGCCGGCATGACTGGATCCTGGTGCTGCACGCCGACAGNCGGCTGCCGGAGCGTTGGACCGACGCCGTGNGGGCGGTGCTGCGAGGCCCCGGCGGCGACAGACACGGCTGGTACTTTGACTTCCGGGTTGAGGGGGANCGCCCGATGCTGCGGCTGCTTGAGCGTGCNGTGGCCCTGCGAAGTTCCTGCGGCCAACGCCCCTACGGCGATCAGGGTCTGCTCATCCACAACAGCCTGTACACAGCCGTTGGCGGCTACAAAGCGATCCCGCTGATGGAGGACCTCGAGCTGGTGCAGCGAATGGCTCAGAGCAGCCGACTGCGTCGGCTCGGTTGCCCACTCACCACGAGCAATCGCCGCTGGAGGCACCGCAGTGTGCTGAAGCAGGCCTGGCGGAATGCACACCTGCGCTGGCGCTGGCGGCGCGGTGCCCCCCTNGATGCCCTGATCAGCGACTACAACAACTGATCAACCGTCAGCTGGCGTACCAGAACGCGCAGCGATGCTGCTGGGGTTCCAATTCCCATCCCTGCCGCTGATANAAGCTCACAACTCCGGGATCAGCGAACAAGCTCACACGCTCCGTGCCCATCTGCTCCAGGGCATCGAGCACGTAAACCATCAGCTGACGCCCCAGCCCACTTCCCTGATAGAGGGGATGGACGGCCACATCCCACACCGTGGCCTCGAACACACCATCACCGGTGCAACGGGCAAATCCCACCAGCCTGGGAATGCGGGGATCATGCCTCCAGAGTCCCACCTTGAGCAGACTGTGGGCGAGGGCCTTGCGGACCCTGCGAACAGGACGCCGACTCCAGCCGACCGCCTCAAGCAACTGCTCCAGCTCCACCAGATCGAAGGGATGGCGCTGACTGAACACCAGAGTGAGCTGGTCATTGGCGCAGGAGCACAGGCGTGCCTCGGGGCCNTATTGCTCAAGAAGAGGCGGGGGAGGCAGGGCAAGAGACGAGGTCATCAGAGGCGTGCCAATCCCTTTTCCTGAAGCTCAGCNAGCTGGGCATACAGACCGCCNCTGGCGCGCAGCTCCTGATGGGTGCCCTGTTCGATCAGCTCACCGTGGCGCAGCACCAGAATTCGATCGGAGGCCTCCACCGTGGCGAGTCGGTGGGCGATCACCACGGCAGTCCGTTTCCGCAGCAGGCGATCGAGATCCCGTTGGAGTGTGGCTTCTGTGGAGGGATCCATAAAGGCTGTTGCCTCATCCATCACCAGCACGGTGGGGTTGCGGATAGCCACGCGGGCCACAGCCAGCAGTTGACGTTCCCCTGAGGAGAGATTGCCTCCACGCTCCCGCAGCTCGGTGTCCAGGCCGCTGGGCAAGCGCTCGAGCAGCGCATCCAGCCCCAGGTCACGGCAGATGCCCCTCAGCTTTTCATCGCTGATCTCAGCATTCAGACGCAGGTTGTCCGCCACATTGCCGCTGAACAGAAATGTGTCCTGCAGAACCACACCAAGCTGACGTCGCAGGTCAGCGATCGGAATGGTGCGAATGTCGCGACCATCGAGCAGGATCCGCCCCTGCTGGGGTTCGTAAAGGCGGCACAGCAAGCGGATCACGGTTGTCTTGCCGGATCCAGTGGGTCCCACCAGAGCCACATGCTCGCCAGGAGCGATGCGGAAGGAGAGATTGCGAAGGATCGGTTCGTCAGGCCGGTAGTTGAAGCTGACGTTCTCGAAGATCACTTCCCCCCGTCCCAGTGCATCCAGGGGCCGGGCATCAGGGGCCTCCACAATCTCAAGGGGCTGTTCCATCAATTCACCGATGCGCTCAACAGCCGTGAGACCGCCCTGAATCTGCGTGAACCGTTCCGCAAGCTGCCGCAGGGGATCGAACAAACGCTGCGAATACAGGACGAAGGTGGTCAGCGTGCCCAGGCCCATGGCGCCACCGGTGACCATCCACCCTCCGAGGGCCAGAACCAAAGCCACAGCTCCCAGAGAGACCCACTCCAGAAAAGCCGAAATGCTGCTGTCGAAAAAAATCGTGCCGTTCACGGCCTGGCGATAGGCAGCACCGGTGCGTGAGAAACGTTCGCCGTTGACGCGCTCCCGGCGGAACATCTGCACCACCTCCAGCCCCTGGAGGTTTTCCTGGAAATCAGCATTGAGCTGGGAAAGCTCCTCCCGAACGCGGTAGTTGGCTTTGCGGTAACGGCCCTGCAGCCAGATCACCATCAAGGTGACGGGCAGCTGGGTGCACAGCAGAAGCAACCCGAGACGCCACTCAATCAGCAGCATCGAGGCAGCGATCACCAGCAGTGTCACCAGATCACCGAGAACACCCACTGCCCCACTACCGAACACTTCGGAGAGGGCATCCACATCGCTGGTCAGCCGGGTGAGCAATTTGCCCACGGGCATGCCGTCGTGGAACCGCAGCGAAAGGGCGAGGGCATGCCGAAACAGATCGTCCCGGATCCGGGCGGTGAGGCGCTGGCCAACGGCCTGGATGTTGAACGTCTGCAGACCCTGGAGCGCCAGACGAAACAGCACGGACACCAGCAGCAAGCCAACGATCCAACGGATCGCGGCCGTGGTGGAGAGCCCACTCAGCCAGGGAAGGCTGTCTTCGTTGCGCAGGACGCTGATGGCTGTTCCGACCAGCAGCGGCTGAATCGCGCCGGCCAAGGCGACGGGCACCAGCAGCAGCAGGGTGAGCAGAAGACGCCGCCGATCGTGAACCAGGTAGCGCCCGAGTCGACGCACCCGACGCCAGTCACTAACGGCGCTCATCCGGATGCTCCAACGATTGCCCCGACATCGGAAGCCTCACGAACAGCTTCAACAATGGAGGCAAGGGGACCGTCATCGAGGCGAATCGAGAGCGGATGTCCCACCAATCGGGCCGTGGACTGGAACAGATCCTCGATGGCAATCAAGCCGTTGTCGCGCAGGGTGCGACCGGTGGCGACCAGATCGACGATCGCTTCAGACATGCCGGTGATCGGACCGAGTTCCACAGAACCGTTGAGGTGCACCAGCTCCACAGGCAGATCCAGGGCATCGAAGTATTCACGGGCGCAATGGGTGAACTTGCTCGCCACGCGGCAATGGGGCGGCAGATCCGCCGCCCGTTCGTACCCACTGCTGGCCTTGACGGCCACGGCCATCCGGCAGCCACCGAAACCCAGATCCACAAGCTGGGCCACCGGCAGCTGGTGCTCGCGCAGCACGTCATAACCAACCACACCGAGCTGGGCCTGGCCATAGGCCACGTAGGTGGGCACATCGCCATTGCGCACGAGCAGCGCCCGGGCCCGGCCACAGGGGGTGGGGAGCATCAGCTGGCGGTTGTCCTTGTCCAGCACAGCGGAGAAATCCAACCCGGCGGCCGCAAAACGGGCCACGGAATCCTTGAGAAGCGCACCTTTGGCCAACGCAACGGTGATCATGGGTCCAGCGTTGACCGGGAAACCAGGCAGGACTTTAACGATGCCTTCAACGCTCCATGCCCTGCCGGTGCTTCAGGACAACGTGGTCTGGATCTGGGTGCGGGGTGACGAGGCGGCTGTGGTGGATCCCGCCGTCGCCACTCCAGTTCGGCGCTGGTTGATCGAACGGGGGCTGACGTTGCGCGTGATCCTGCAGACCCACCACCATGCCGATCACATCGGTGGAACCCCAGACCTGCTGAAGCAGTGGCCGGAAGCGGCCGTTGTTGCCGCTGCGGCGGATCGGGCGCGGATCCCCTTTCAGACCGTCTCCGTTGGAGATCAGGACCAAGTCACCGTGCTGGGACGATCGCTGCAGGTGCTCGATGTGGCAGCCCACACCTCGGCCCACATCGCCTACGTGCTGGCGGAGCAGGAGGATCCGGATCTGGGTCCGTTGCTGTTCTGTGGAGACACGCTCTTCTCGGCAGGATGTGGCCGGCTGTTTGAGGGAACAGCTGCGGACATGCACCGGGCCTTACAGCGACTGGCTGCTTTGCCGGAAGCAACACGGGTCTGCTGCGCCCACGAATACACGGAGGCCAACCTGCTCTGGGCCAGCCAGCAGGAACCGACAGACGATGCCATCTCAGGCCGTTATCGCGATGTTGTCGCCCTGCGACGGCGCGGCGAACTGAGTCTGCCCAGCAGCATCGGCCTGGAAAAACGGATCAACCTGTTCATGCGGGCGGAGTCAGCGGAGCAGCTTGAGGCGCTGCGGGTTCACAAGGATCACTGGCGTGCAGCCTGACGCGCTGCGGGAACAGGATCGCCTCAGCACCGGAGCGAAAAGCGAGGCGACAACGGGTCCCGCGCGGGTGGTCGTGCTCCAGGCTGCAGTTGACGCGGAGGTTGCAATCCCCCTGCTGCACCCGGTATTGCCAGGCCTGACCCAGAAACTCGCGGCCCATCACACAAGCTTCGCCCTGCGAATCCACCACAAGNGCAATGGCGGCAGGATCCACCAAGAGCGTGCTCGACTGCGCTTTGAAATCGCCGATCGGTTCGGATCCACGGCGTTGCAGCGGTCCGATCAGGCAGTGCAGCGGACCATCCAGGGGGAGGAGGTTGCCCTGCAGCACGAATCGACCAACGAACGGCGTGGCGGGGTTCTGCACCAACTCGCGTGGCGTGGCGCACTGATGCAGAACACCATCCCGCATCACGGCCACACGATCGCAAATGGCGAGGGCTTCGCCGGGGTCGTGGGTCACGATCAGGCCACTGGCTCCACACACCTGCAGAACGGAGGCCATCTCACTGCGCAAGCGCAGCCTCACCTCCACATCCAGGTTTGAGAACGGCTCATCCAACAGCACCAGCTTCGGAGCAGGCGCCAGGGCGCGGGCCAGGGCGAGCCGCTGCTTCTGGCCTCCGGACAATTGATGGGGAAACCGTTGTTCGAGGCCCTGCAAGCCAAGCAATCGGAGCAACCAGGCCGCTCGACTGTCGTCCTGGCCAGCACGCAGGCCAAAGCAGGCGTTCTGCCATGCCGTGAGATGGGGGAACAGGGCGTAGTCCTGAAACACCATGCCAATGCCGCGTCGTTCGGGCGGCAACCAGTGGCCGTCGCCCGCCACGGGGCGATGTTGAAGGTGCACCGAACCGCGTACGGGACGTTCAAAACCTGCGATCAACCGCAGAAGCGTGGTTTTTCCGCAGCCGGATGGACCAAGCAGACCAACCAGTTCACCCTCACCCAGCTCGAGGTCAATGCCACGAAGGGTCCAGTCCTCAGCAGCACCGTCATAGCGATGCCAGAGATCACGCACTTCCACGGGGCCCGGGGACCGCTCCAACGGCAGAACGCGATGATCAGCTTCCATTCTGCGATCCGGCCATGACTGCCCAAGCCGTCACCACCTCAGCAGCACCGGCACCCGTTGGTCCCTACAACCAGGCGGTTCTCGCCGGGGGCTGGTTGTACTGCTCGGGCCAGATCCCTTTGGACGCTGAGACCGGCCTGATGGTGGGGGACGGAGACGTGGCAGCGGAAACCCGCCAGGTGCTGAAAAATCTCGTGGCCGTGCTCAATGCCGCCGACGCTTCGCCGGCACAGGTGGTGAGGACCACCGTGTTTCTGGCCGATCTGGCGGACTTTCAAACGGTGAACAAGATCTACGCCGAGGTCTTCGGAGACGGCGTCAGCCCCGCGCGGGCTTGTGTGCAGGTGGCTGCACTTCCCAAGGGAGCCCGGGTTGAGATCGACTGTGTGGCATGGCTGGGTGGTGATTCACAGATGAGGTGACCGAGTAGACCCCGCTGGTCTGGGACGAGGGACTAAGACGGCTCGTCCTCACCGATGAAACCTTGGTCAGTCTCAGCCACCCCCCTGCGTTGAACGAGGCTTGCGGACCGATCACCCATGAGCGACTCGCCCTGCGCGACCAGGCCTCCCAACCGTTGCTGAACAACGGTTGGACACTTCTGTACACAGGCCTGACGGACGACAGGGCCAGCGTGACGCTGCTGGACCCCAGCGAAAGCCTGCAGATCAGCCTTCAGATTCCATTGGGTGACACGTCACCGGACTGGGACCTGTGGCTGGAGGCCTGTCACAGGCAGCTCAGTCTTCCCTTGCGCGACTGGCTTGCATCGCAAGGCATCGAAGGGACCAGCCTCAGCCGCCTCACAGGAGCAGACTCAAGCGGAGACGAGCCCCTCAAGCTCAGCAACATGCTCCAGGTGGCCCGTTGGCTGGAGGGTCCGATTCAGGACATCGAGTCCATGGCCGAGGCCAGCGGCTGCCAGCTCGTTCTCCACCTCGCCGGACTGGGACCGAACAGCTGAAGCCGGGACCGGCGCCGACATAGGTTGTTATGACCGAGGGGGACGGCCCGATGACCCAAGCGAAGCTCACCATCGGTGAACTTGAAGCGGGCTATCCGCTCTACTGCAAGGCACTGAGACGGCTTTTGCAGCAGGGCAAATCGGCGAAGGACATCGAACGGACGGTCTGCTGGGGGCATTTGGAGACGCTCAATCGATGCCTCCCGACCCGCTACAAAGCTCCGTCCTACCTGCTGGCTTTAATCAAAAGGGATCTGGAAAAAATCAAGGAAGAAAAGCGGCAAGGATCGCTCAGCTGACACGAGAACGATGTCGGGAGTCCGCCTTCTTCCATTGACTCAATTGAATGAAATCGGCTCGAAGTGAACATGCGCGAACCAACGAATTAGAAACACGCATGAAGCGCAATCAAGCCAACTCAACACCCAGATCGGCGCAAAAAGGCTCAAACCAATTGTCTTCGGTGTAGAAGGAACCCTGGGGGTCCATCATGCAGTGAATGGGCAACAATTTTTCTTCAGCAGGATCGAGAGCAAGAAAATCAATCGCCTTTCCTTCGTCGTTGGATACAATCAAACCGGCTTCGATCACAAGACTGGATCCGTCAGAAGGAGGAACGCCAATCACATCAGTAAGGGCGTCAATCATTGCAACCTGGTTATTGGTGGCAAGAACATCGCCTCGTCTTGTTTTATAGAGAGTTTTGTCAAAACTGGTTGTCGAAATCAGCAAATCTTTCTTCTTGTTCAACTTGCCATTGCCATTGGAATCCAGGTAAAATGATGTAACCCCAGCCTTCTTGTCGGCCAGCAAAAAACCTTGCGCAACACTGTTAGGCAACATATCAGCCAATTCCTCAACAGGTGGAATTGGCTGATCCAACCGCCCCTCCATATAGAGCTCATCAAAAGAAACATTGAATCGGGCAAACTGCTTTTTCTTCTTTTTCTTCGCTCGCTCAAAAGTTCCGATCGTAGTAAACATGCTGAATAATGATTCCATCGATCAATACAATAGCTAGAAACCGCAAAAAAGCTTTAAGTCAATATTAAGCGATCAATCACCTGTCGGCCCGGTGACGAGCAAGGCAAAAACCCTACACATCTGGCAGAGGAACCAAACGAATCAGCGTCTCATCCAAGGCACTGAAAACCGATCTGGTTCCCATGCTCTCCTCGGCAATCCATCAAGACCACGCAAGAACAAAAGGAGGAGCTGGAGCTCCAGGCGTTGCAGCCAATCCCCCCCAACGTGAAGAGACCAATGGGCCGAGATGGATGCAAACGCTACATGCTGTCCAACCGACTGCTGGTGTCCTGCAGCATCAGGTCGATGAGCTCCATCGCTACCAAACGCTTTTCACGCCTGATCGTTCGCAAAAGAATCGAGTACTTATGCTGACGCANGAGAGGCGGTTGGCCGATCTCATGCCAGCGCCTCTCNATAAAGTTGTTNAGTTGCTGCCTCTGGGAAAGCGTCAAAGCCTCAGGATCCCACCACCGATGGTTAATAACTTAGGAACGGCAGCAGCCCAACAATTCGTCAAAAACCCAGAAACATCCTTAATTTCCAGGCCAACAGTCAGCAGCGAGTCATCGATCAGCCCGTCCAACTCCAATCACGATCAACATCCCCGAGCTGGGCACGCACTGATTCCACCCATCGGCATCCTCAAGCGAAACCAGGTCAACCTCGGCACANTGTGNCTATCGAGCAAANCANTAAANACACTCAAGCATCCATGCAGNCTTAAACGTTGCCAGCAGGCAAGCGTTGAGAAAAGTCATGCATGGCGTCACGAGAAGAAGGACCTTGCCTTGAATCCAAGCCTCANAACATGACACCCCTCACCAAAGCAAGCCTGCTTGCACTGGTTGCAGGCGCACTGGTACTGGGCATGTGGCTCAACAACGGACTGTGGAGACACCGAAGACTGATGTGGCAGCTTCAAGCAGCCGTGATCGGCGGTGCCGTGGGTTTCGTGGCAGGGCGCTTCACGGCTGAATGAGTGGGGCTACCCGGCGGATCCACCTGCAGCAGTCACTCTGAACGGGCCAAATCACCAGAGAGGATGGGACGCCAGCCGTCCGTGACTGCCGTTGTCATCCGCCTCAGCTTTGCCGCACCTGCGCTTGGCCGTCGTCGGGCATGTCGAGTGGGTGGAATTTCTGGCGGTGGATCAGTTGCCCCGTCCCGGAGCCATTGGACACGCCCTGCGGACCCTGCAGGAACCAGCAGGTGGTGGTGCGGTCGTTGCCGTGCAGATGGCACGGTTGCAGCGTCAGCCCGTCCAGTTCTTTACGGCCTTAGGCCGCGATTCGGTCGGTGAAGCCTGCGTCAAGCGGCTCGAACATTTGGGCCTTGAGGTTCATGTCGCCTGGAGGGAGGCGCCAACCCGGCGGGGTGTGAGNTTGGTCGATGGCGAGGGGGACCGGGCGATCACCGTGATTGGCGAGCGNNTGACCCCATCACTGGACGATGACCTGCCCTGGGAGACCCTCGGTGAGTGCGACGGCCTCTTTGTGACGGCAGCTGATGCACCTCTGTTGAAAGCCTGCCGCTCTGCTGCAGTNCTGGCGGCGACTCCGCGGGTTCGTTTNCCTGTGCTTCANNAGGCCGGGGTGTCCCTCGACGCCCTGATTGGNAGTGGCCTTGATCCGGCAGAGCGGGTCGAGCCGGAGCAGTTAAACCCAGCTCCACACACGCTGATTCGCACGGAAGGTGCCGCAGGAGGACTCAGTCTTCCGGGCGGTCGCTATCACCCTGCACCCCTACCCGGGCCAATGGTGGAGAGCTATGGCTGCGGTGACAGCTTTGCGGCGGGGGTGGTCACCGGCCTTGCTGCGGGCTGGTCCTTGGCACAGGCCATCGACTTGGGTGCCCAGTGTGGTGCCGCCTGTGCGACGCGATTCGGACCCTACGGGTAGTCACTTGGATGATTCGCCCCATCAGCAATGGCGGGGTTTCATGCGAGATGTCCGAATTGATGAGGTGAAAATCACCGTGAAATCATGAGATCCGGAACAGATCCAAAGCAGGGTTGATATGAGCCTCAGTCGTCAACGCAACTGAACTGTTTTGTTCAATCCATCCATTCATCCACATGGCGGCATTCAAGACCTTGGGGAACCAGCCGTGACGGAGCGAGTGCTGGATTGGATTGACCCGTTCAGCACCGAAACAGAGCGGGGCAGGATGGTGGGCGTAGCTTGAATGCGAAATGGGACGCAACCCGTTGAGCGGGTTCGTGCTGGAGGCTCGATACTTGATCCATGACCAACAGCACCCCAAATCTCATCGTCTGGATGGCTGAGCACCAGAAGTATCTGGACTTGGTTGAGGCGGGTGCTGTTGAAGAGGCTGCTGCGCTGAAGCAAGAAATAGAGGAAGGCCTGGAATGGGTGGGGCTGACCTGGGCTGACCTCGAATTTGCAACCGGTCAAAAAAAATGAGTTTGCAGAGGGTGCTGTCTCCCTCCTCAAAACAAAGGCTGGAGACCACGGGCAACGGTCATCCAAAAGGGGTGGCCACCGTGATGAGCTTGCTGCAGCGGGATCCAATCCTGGAGTCCGTCCGGGTGGAGCGAGTGCAAGAAGAGTGCAAAGAGCCTGACCCGGCGCATTTGATACAGCACATCCTCTCGATCAAAGGCGATGTGACCTGGAGCCGCTGCCGGAACAAGGGCAACCGAGAGGTCCGCGCCATGAAATCTGCTGACCTTGCAGCTGCTGTGAAGGCTTTGGTGGATCCGGGGCAGGGAACGGTTGTTGAGGGGAAGTCGTCGCTTGGGTTTCTGGCGAACAGGAACGACACCGGCTGACACGCGGGGTGTCGGATCAAAAGCGTTGCAGTGGCAGCGATTCACGGCAACCGACACCGAACTGACCGTGCGCGTGGAGTCGGCGTGAACGCTTCCAAAATGCATACAAGGGTGTCGAACCAGGCAAAAGCCAATCAGGGAATGCGGAGTAGCGCGACACAGCTGATGACTGAACGTGTCGGCAAGACCGCAAGCTACGGAATCAAGCCAAAGGCCAGGGACACAACGAACAGGATTCGCCCACTGGCCAACGTTCACGCAAGGAGACCAGGGCTCTCAATGAACAAAACGCAACACTGACCAGTCAGACCGGGGGGTGCAGGTACAAAAAGAGCAGTTTCAGTGGACACCTACAGCTGGTGATCCTAATAATTAAATGTGATCGACAAAAGCCCGGAGCAGTGGAATTCCCTTCTTCAACCGAAAGTCAAAATTCAGTTTTTAACTCAGAAGAAACGAAGGAAACAACACAAAACAACCTTCTCGACTTTCCAGGCGAGGAATTTTTATTGGACCAACCTCCCCTTACTGACGCCTTCCCAGGTAGCGAGTTCATCCTGGAACCACCAGCACTCCCAGACACCATGCCTGGAAGTGAGTTCCTGATTGAGCCAGCTCCCCTAGGTGAACTGCTGTTCATGCAGGAGCCTGA
>NHIA01000038.1 GCA_002170825.1 Cyanobacteria bacterium TMED177 | reverse complement strand
TTGGACACGAGATTTCAAACGCATCAATCCACGCTTCGTGAAGGTGGGTGAATCCACGAGTATTTCTGAATCGCCAACGCTTCGGAGCTTGGTGGATGCCTGCCATGCCGCAGGGATCAAGGTGGTTCTTGATATCGTTTGCAATCACAGTTCGCCTGAGATCAACGGTAGCAAGGGCGTTGTTCTGGATGATGGACAGCCTCTCGCGGATTTCAATCATGATGAAAAGGGATTTTATTATCACGAGGGTGAAATTACAGATTGGGAAGATGAATATCAGCTGATCCACCTTGAGATGATGGGGCTAGCTACATTTAACGAAAAAAATATTGCTTACCGCCGTTACATCAAGTCTGCCATTCAGATGTGGCTCGATGCTGGCGTTGATGCGCTGCGTGTGGACACGCTGAAGCACATGCCGATCTGGTTCTGGCAGGAATTCACAACGGCTATGAAGGTTCATAAGCCTGGCCTGTTCATGTTTGGTGAATATGGATTCAGCAAGCCTTGGGAGCAACGATCGGTCGAATATGCCAACAACATTGGAATGTCGATCCTCGACTTCGGCCTCTGTGATGGCATTCGCTTCTGTTTTTCCGGGCAGGAGCCTGGGGGATTCCATCAGGTGGAGCGCGTCTTGGGCTACGACCGCGTTTATCACCGTGCCAACGAGTTGGTCACGTTCATCGACAACCACGACATGCCGCGGTTCCTGTCGATCGTTCCCGATCAGCGCAAGCTTGATCTTGCCTTGGTCCTGCTGCTGACGCTGCGTGGCGTCCCCTGCCTCTTCTATGGCACCGAGCAGTATTTGAACAACGGTACGAATGGCGGGCAGGACCCCTACAACCGTCCGATGATGGAGAACTGGGATACCACCAGTCATTCCTACAAACTTGTGCAGACCCTGCTGCAATTGCGTCATCAAAATCAGGCCTTGGCCCTTGGTTCTCATCACACCGCCTGGATTAATGACAACTTCTTCCTTTACACACGTAACTTCCGTGATTCGGCCGTCATGGTGATNGTCAACAAGGGTGATGANGATCACNTCGTTGATGCNGAAAANATCAACATGCCCAATGGAACCTACACCTGTTTGATGACTGGTTTCCCTGTGACCATTGAGAACGGCCGACTCCAGGGCTATCGCGTTCATGGCAATTCCTCCATGGTGATCAGTGCCGAGGGTGCTCCGGTCGAGGCACCGCTTGTTGCAGTGTTCCAGATCAATGGTTTCGAAACCCAGCCTGGCCAGACCCTTGCCATCATTGGCGATGGCGAGGAGCTGGGGCAATGGGATCACGCCAAGGCCTATGGCATGGAGTATGTGAATCAGAACACCTGGATTGCCACCATTGGCTTCAACCGTCCTGAAGCATCCATTCTCAACTACAAATTCATTGTGCTCCAGGCCAACGGTGATCCAATCGTGGAATATCTGATCAATCGCAAAACAGTTCTGCCACAGAATGGCCGCATTGCGATTAACTGTTTCTGGAACAGCGCGAACTGACCATTCAAGATTGAAGCGGGATCGACTTTATCTGTTATGAATCAGTTTTAGTGCCGTATCTAGCCCATCAGCTTCGCTGGCGGGCTTGTCCCGCCTCCAACGCAGAATCCGTGGGAAGCGGACGGCCAGTCCTGATTTATGACGTTTCGANGGGTGAATGCCTTCGAAGCCGATTTCAAACACCAAGTCCGCCTTCACCGAGCGTGCCGGTCCGAACCGTTGCAGGGTATTTCGCCTGATCCAGCGATCCAGTTCCAGGATTTCTGCATCGTTCAGNCCTGAATANGCCTTGGNAAAACTCACCAGTTGAGGCTCTGGCCCCTGGCTCCAGAGCCCAAAGGTGTAATCGGTGAACAGGTTGGCTCGGCGACCNCTTCCAGCCTGGGCNTACAGCAGCACGGCATCGAGNGTCATTGGTTCCAGCTTGTGCTTCCACCAGTACCCCCTTTTTCGTCCGCTCAAATANGGCGATTCGTTGTGTTTGAGCATGAGACCTTCGGCCTTGTGCTCCCGGGCCCGGCTGCGTTCCTGATCCAGATCCGTCCAGCTGCCAAGCGGCCAGGAGTGGCTTTGCTGCAGGCGCCAGCCCTCGGGGTGGTGGACATGGCTGAGGAGTTCGGCGAGCTGGTGTTGGCGTTTCAGGAGCGGTTCGCTGCGAATGTCTACGCCCCTGTGCTCGAGCAGGTCGTAGGCAATGAACCGCATCGGACACTCCCGCTTGAGTGTGGCGCCCACGGTCTTGCGTCCCAACCGACGTTGCAACTGATCAAACCCCAATGGACCGGCTTCCCCCTCGCGCCAGCAGATCACCTCTCCATCCAGGACGGTGCCGAGGGGCAATGCCTGGCCGAGGTCAACCAGCTCGGGGAAGCTGTCGTTCACCAGCTCCTCGCCGCGGCTCCACAGATAGGTGCCAGAGCTGCGATGAATGAGCTGCCCCCGGATCCCATCCCATTTCCATTCCAATTGCCATTGGTCTGCCGGCGTGGCCTCCAGGCGGTCTGGCTCGAGGGGACTGGCCAGAAAGAAGGGGTAGGGAACTCCGCTGCTTCGTTGTTCCTCCGCCTCAGCTGCTCTTGTGAGTTGTCGGAATGTTGTGGCTGATGGTGCAAAGCCTCCCATCAGCCGCTGCACCACAAGGGTTTCGTCAAGATCAAAGGCTTCAGCGATGCCTCGGCTGATCAATCCTGTGGATACGCCCACCCGAAAGCCTCCGGTCAGCAGCTTGTTGACGATGAAATGTGTGTCCTGGGGAACGGCATGCCAAAGCGTTACGACAGCGTCCGCTTGGGCGTCGTCCTTCAGCGAACCGATGGCTGGCAACAGGGTCTCCATCCACCAGTGCAGCGGATCGTCGTTGCCGATGTCCGGCAGATGGACGGCCTGGACGGGGCGCATCCGTTCTTGTACGGCGGGCCAGAGCAAGCTGATCGTTTCCGCGGAATCGCCCACTTGTCCATGGCAGTCGTCGATCAGCCAGTCCGGTAGCTGCCCGCGGTCCCGGAGAATCTCCCTGAGGCGCCGTCCGGTGATCAGGCGCCGCCGCCGTTTACCCAGCAGCAGGCTGAGAGCCCAGGCTGCATCTTCCGCTGGTGCGCTGCGGAAATGATCGACAAGCGCAGCAACTTTTGCCCGGGTTCCGTTGACCCGGTCCAACCGTTCGTACAGGGCCTGAAAGGCCTTCATCGCGGCACGCGAATTGGTCCATCCTGGCCAAGGTTGCCGTGCTGCCGAGATGGTGGGGTTTGTTCTCTCCAAGCTTCTGCCCCTGTTGGTGTTGCCGCTTGGTGCAGCCCTGGTTCTTCTGTCCCTGGCGTTGATGCTTCGGCGTCGATGGCTGGTGGTTTCGGCGGTTGGTGTGCTGTGGTTTTTCAGCACCGGGCTGATCGCCCAGATGCTCTGGCGTGTGGTGGAAGCACCCTGGCAGCGACGGACCCCTGACACCGCTCCGAGGACTGATGCCATCGTTGTGCTGAGCGGCAGTAGCCATGCTGCTCCTGGCGCAGCACGAATCATTGAGTGGGCGGACCCCGATCGGTTCTTCGCAGGGGTTGCGTTGTACAAATCCAAACGGGCTCCGTTGCTGTTGTTCACCGGAGGGCAGAACCCATTCCATGCCGGCTTGCCTCCGGAAGGTGAGCTNTACAAGTCCAAGGCCGTCGCTCTGGGTGTTCCACGTTCTGCGATCGGGATGACGCCCGTTGTACGCAACACGGCAGAAGAAGCGGAGGCGATTCGTCAGTTGCTTCCGCGAGCTCAACAAAGGGTGTTGCTGGTGACCAGTGCCTTTCACATGCAGCGCGCACGACGGCTGTTCGAGCGACAGGGGATGACCGTTGTGCCGTTTCCCGTTGACTTCAAGGCCCGTGCCAGCTGGTCGGGTTCGCTCTGGCTTGATCCATTCCAGTGGTTGCCCAACTCCCGCAGCCTGGACGACAGCTCCCGTGCTCTTCGGGAATTGCTGGGCCGACTGGTGTATCGCAGCTGGTGAATCGACTGGCCCTGTCAAATCCCTTTGATGGGTGAATGATCAGAGTGNTGTCTGGCTGACTTCTGGGAAATGCTCATCCATGCATCCCTGGCAGATCCCGTGGCTGAAATTCAGGCTGCTGTGCCGCATCATGTAATCCTCAAAGGTCTGCCAAGCGCCATTGCCATCCCGGATTTTTCGGCAGTAACTGCAGCTGCAGATCAAGCCGCTGTTTTCCTGCATGCGGCAGAATTCATCCAGCAAAGCCAGGGATTTGCGGCGTAGCTCCAGCAGCGTCACCACTTGACTTGCGAGACGTTGCATCACCTGGACCTGGACGGATGTGAGTGATTTTGGGATGCGATCAATCACGCAGAGTGTGCCGATCCTTTGGTGGCTTGGGGTGCTGAGGGGGAATCCGGCATACAGCCTGATGTGCGGGTCTTTATGAACAAGTGGGTTGTCACTGAAGCGCTTGTCAAACAACGCGTCTTCAACGATGAGCGGTTTGGCCGAGAGAATGGAATGGGCACAAAATGACACATCTCTATCGGTTTCCAACTGATCACAGCCCACACGTGATTTAAACCATTGGCGATCCTCATCAACCAGCGAGATCAATGCAATAGGCGCATGACAGATCATTGCTGCCATGGTGGTGATGTTATCGAAACTTTCTTCGGGTTTTGTGCCCAGAATTCGGTACTCACTCAGAGCACGCAGGCGATCCTTTTCGTTGCTTGGCTTCGGTGCAGCCGGCACAGATGATTGCTCACGTGTCTCCCTTGGACTAGCGCGGCAGCTGACCCGTTTTCCATAAAGAAATTCAAACATTAAAAGAACATTTGTAAGGCTTTGCCCTCGCCTCAGTCAGGGTCCGGCCGATTTCATGCTGTCCTGAAGTCCTGCACCCAACGCTTTCTGTTCGGTATGGGCCTTCTCTGGGAGAACCTCTCGAATCAACTGGACCGTGTTCGTTCGACCACGGTTGTGACGTCAGCCGCAGGGCCTGCTGCCGACAGCGCAAGCGTCGATGATCCTTCAGACCGACGTCGCCGCCTTCAGAAGGCGCTTGAGGCGATTCGGAACAGTGGCAACGCGATGATGATCGAATCGCTCACTGCTGCAATCGAAGGCCGAGAAGCGAACCTCAATCTTCCGGAATTGCCGGANGNCATCGCCAAGTTCTAATCCGCTTCGCCTTCAAACAAGGTGTCAAGCGGTTCAGCGGTGATCCCCTCCATCTCGCTCAGATAGCGGGCGAACACATCGCTTTGGCCGTGGGTGACGTACACCTTTTGTGCTCCTGATTCCCGAACGGTTCGAATCAGACCTGGCCAATCGGCGTGGTCACTGAGCACAAAACCGCGTTCGTAGCCTCGCCGCCGTCGGGCACCACGAACGGCCATCCACCCCGATGCAAATCCGGTCTGGGGCGATCGGAACCGTCNCATCCAGCTGGACCGATGGGCTGAGGGTGGCGCCAGGATCAGACGGCCTGCCAGGGATTCCCCCCGGGGAATGGCGCTGACCGGGCGGCTGGGTGTCATCGGGACCTCCGCATCCCGGTAATGGCACGTGATCGTCTCCACGGCGCCATGGAGCAGGACTTCCTCGTCCACACCGATGGCGTGGAGTTCCGCCAACAGGCGCTGGGCTTTCCCGAAGGCGTAACAGAAGAGCAGGGANGGTCGNGTTCGGTCGCTGTACCACCAGTCCCTGATCTCTTTTGCCACCTCTGCGCCTGACTGCCATCGGTANATCGGCAAAGCGAATGTGGCTTCGGTGATCAGCACATCGCATCGCACCGATTCGAACGGGGTGCAGCTGGGNTCGTCGTCCCGCTTGTAGTCACCACTGACCACCCAAATCTCACCGTCGGCCTCAAGCCTGATCTGGGCTGACCCCAGCACATGACCAGCGCTGTGGAAGGACACGCGGCACTGACCGAGCCAGATCTCTTGGCCGTACCGCACGGGATGGAGCGTGATGGTCTGGCCGAGCCGTTGGCGTAGAACCCCCTCACTCAGATCAACAGCCCAGTACTCCCCGCATCCGGAGCGGGCATGGTCGGCATGGGCATGGGTGATCAGGGCCCTTGGTACTGGCCGCCAGGGATCAATCCAGGCATCAGCCGCGCGGCAGTAGAGCCCTTCCGCCGTCCGTTCGATCACGTTTGATCTCCTGACAACATGACGGAATGAATGGGCGTCGCGATGGTCTCAGACCAGGAGCATGATTTCAGCGAACCCTGGGCTGACGCCGACCGTCGATCTGCGCGCCCGAAAGCCCGTGAATTCNTGTTCCGGGAAGCAGGNNTGGAGCGNTTCAACGACGTCTACGACGATGGTTACGACGAGGACTGATCGCGTCCCTCTGGCGACAGCAGGCTCATCGGCTGAGCGCAAGCATGCGTTTGATCGGTTCCAGCGCTCTCTGGCGCAGAGGTTCATCCATCTCGATGGCTGGCTCGAGAGTGTCGAGGCAGTCGTGAAGTTTCTCCAGGGTGTTGAGGCGCATGTAAGGGCAGGCGTTGCAGCTGCATCCGTCCAAACCCGGCACGTCGATCAGCCTTTTCTTGGGCACCCGTTGCTTCATCTGGTGCAGGATTCCAGGCTCCGTCAGCACGATGAACGTGTCAGCAGCGCTTGATTCGGTGTGATGCAGCAGCTTGCTGGTGGATCCAATGAAGTCAGCCAGATCCAGCAGGTGTACCTGACATTCAGGGTGGGCGATCACCTCGGCTTCAGGATGTTCCAGCTTCAGTTGCAGCAAGGCTTCCTCGCTGAACGTTTCGTGGACGATGCAACGTCCAGGCCAGAGAGTGAGCTCACGCCCGCTCTGCTGTTGGACCCAACGGCCGAGGTTCTGGTCGGGGGCGAACAGCACGGGACGATCGGCCGGGAGCTGCCGCACAAGGTCCACGGCGTTGCTGCTTGTGCAGATCAGGTCGCTTTGGGCCTTCACCGCGGCGGTGCAGTTGATGTAACTCACCACCAGGTGGTCCGGATGTTGTTCCCGGAAGGCAGCAAATGCATCGGCCGGGCAGTCATCCGCAAGGGAACAACCTGCATTCAGATCCGGCAACACCACGGTTTTCTGCGGGCTGAGGATCTTGGCGGTCTCCGCCATGAAGTGCACACCGCAGAACGCGATCACGTCGGCATCGGTGCTGGCTGCCTTGCGGGATAACTCGAGCGAATCCCCAATGAAATCGGCGATGTCCTGGATCTCCGGTGCCTGGTAGTAGTGCGCCAGGACGACGGCATTGCGCTCCTGCTTCAACCGCTCAATCGCCGCAACCAGGGCGTTGTCAGCGCTCATCGGGGTCTGGACCGGGCAGGATGGCATCAGCCTAGGCATCTGCTCTGACGGATCTACGTCTCGCGATCGCTGGTGACCTGCATGGCGCATGGGGGACTGAGGACGAGCAGCTGCTGGAGACACTTCGGCCCGACGCTGTCCTGTTTGTTGGGGACCTCAGTGATGGAGATCTGCGGCTGACCAAGCGCATNCGTGCGCTCCCCTTTCCNCTTGCGGTGATCCTGGGGAATCACGATCGCGGCCGTGACCGTTCCGGTGGTGTGCTCCGGCAGCAGCTGGCGTTGCTTGAGGGCGTGCATTGCGCCTGGGGTCGGCTGCCTCTTGCTCCCCTTCCCCTGTCCATCGTCGGCGGGCGTCCCTGCAGTTCAGGAGGCGGGTACCAGCTTTCAAAAGCAGTTCAATCGGTCTATGGACCCGTAACGCTTGAGCAGTCCGCNGAACGGATNGTCAGTGCGGCTGCAGCTGTTCCACCCGATCAACCCTTGGTTGTGATGGCGCACTGCGGACCGAGCGGGCTGGGCTCCGACCCCTCCAGCCCCTGCGGCAGGGACTGGAAAAGTCCAGCCGTGGACTGGGGTGATCAGGATCTTGCGCTGGCGTTGGATCGCATCGCCAAGGTCCGTGTTCCCGATCTCGTGGTGTTTGGCCATATGCATCACCAGCTGAAACGGGTTTCAGGCCTGCGTTGCAGCCTGCTGAGGGATCGGCGCGGCATCGCTTACCTCAACGCTGCTTGTGTTCCCCGCAGTGGCGTGAGTGCCACGGGCGCCACGCTGGTTCATCTGTCNTGGGCTGAGTTCCGCGGNAGCGCTCTGATCCATCTCAGTCATCGTTGGTATCAGCCTGATGGCCAACTGGTGCATCAGGAGGCGCTCCCCCTTCCGGAGCCTCTGGCGTGCTGATCTACGTCTGCAGCAGCAGCCATGGTTTCGGGCATGCCGCCCGGGATGCGGCCGTGCTTCAGCAGCTCCGANGGTTGCGGCCCGACTGGCAGCTCGTGATGAGTTCCCANATCAGCTCTGGCTTCCTCAACCTTTTGCTAGGTGATTCCGCGATCGAANAGCGCCCCTGCCGTTGGGATGTGGGCATGATCCAGGCCGATGCACTGGGTTCGGATCCGGAGGCCACGCTGATGGCCCTGGCTGATCTGGAGGTCACGCTCCCCGATCAAATCAGGACGGAGGTGAACTGGATCCGTGCCCAGGGACGNCCGGTCCTGGTGTTGGGGGACATACCACCAGCTGCAGCCGATTTGGCTGATGCTCTTGTGGCGCCACTGGTGTGGCTGAGCAATTTCGGCTGGGATGAGATTTACCGACCGTTCGGTGGGCGATTCATCTCCCACGCTGATCGGGCACTGGCGTCCTACCGACGCGGCCAGCTGCTGCTCCGCTGTCCCTTTGATCTCACGATGGGCTGGGANCTCCCCGAGGAGAGCCTTGAGCTGGTCTGCAGTGAGCCCAGAGGGCTTCCTCTTGAACTANGGACCCACCTCGAGNCAATCGAGCGTCCGATTGTGCAGGTGGGTTTCGGTGGCCTGGGTCTGANCCTGGATCCCGCTCTCTTCGCGCAATGGCCGGAGAACTGGTTTGTGATGGCAACGCCTGCAGATCCCTCCGTTGAGAGGGGGCTTCGAATGGTTCCGAACCTCACCTTGCTGCCGAGCGGCGTGCGACCGATCGATGCATTCCCTCATTGTGAGAGACATCTCGGCAAACCCGGCTTCAGCACCTTCTGTGAGGCGCTCTCTCTGGGGGTTGGCCTGCACGTGGTGCAGCGGAGCGATTTCGCTGAGGTGGCTGCCTTGATGGATGGTTTGCTCATGCATGGACATCATCGGTTGCTCAGTCGTCACCAGCTCAACTGCGGGGATTGGCAGTTGGATCAGCCTCTGAGCGCACCGCAGGGATCGACTCTTTCGGCAAGGGGAGCCCGCCAAGCCGCTGATCACCTCATCGCAGTAGCAGAAAGGTATGTCTAATTTTTTACCAATACGAGAAAATATGTCACAACGGCGTCAAATTTCGGTGCGGCTGATGTGATGTGCAATTTNTTGACTGGCATAAATACCTATTGATCCCTGCATTTTCTCCGACAAAGTCACAGCGAGAGGAAAAGATATTCTTTTTCGCTCATCGAGGCATTTCATCCGCTTCTGGCTGTCTCGATTTCCGTCAAGGATTTTGTTGTTCGAACGCTTTTTATGACTATCCANGCCCTGACCAGTTGCAAAAAGCTTGNTGCGACTGTCATCGCTGGATTGCTTCCCACTGTTCTGGCTCCCTTGGCAGCGTCGGCGACGCTGCTCCCGGATGATTCCCGTGCTCAGCTGCTGAGCTCTCCGGATGCCATGCCCTCACGGGCGATCCCTTANGTGATCACGCCCGAGCGTCGGGCCATGCTCAACACCATCCGTTTTGCCGAAGGCACCTGGAAGGGTGGGCTTGATGTCGGATATCGGGTCATGTTCGGGGGTGGATTGATGCCNTCCCTTGAACGCCATCCCAATCGGGTCATCTACAGCTCCCGCTATGCCAGTGCAGCGGCAGGGGCTTACCAGTTCATGCCNTTCACCTGGAACCTGGTCCAACGCAGCATCGGTGTNCGCGGCTTCGGGCCCGAGGCGCAGGACCAGGGTGCCTTGTTCTTGATTCAGCGACGCAAGGCCCTGGGGCTCACCGATGCAGGCTCTCTGACGCCTGTTCTCACGGCGATGCTGGCTCCTGAGTGGGCCTCATTNCCCACCCTGGCCGGTCACAGCTTCTANGGCCAACCGGTCAAGAAATACACCCGCCTTCGCTCGTTNTACGACGTGAATCTGCAGGANCTGCGCCGAATCAGAGATCTCAACCGGCATGCCCTGTCNGTCTCTGCCCCTCCGCCGGTCTGCGTCGGCTCACGCATTCAGTGCGCCACAGCTCTCTGANCCATNGGGATCTGANGCGATCAAAGGGCTCAGCTTTCTGAGCCCTTCTCCATNCGTCTTCCGAAGGTGGCCTGGGCGATCAGNTAAGCCACCACGGCACCTCCAACAAACCCCATGCTGTTCCGCAGCAGNGGCANCATCTCAGATGTGCGGGTGATCACAGGGGCCACACCGAACACCCCNAACAGCATCATCCACAGCGGGGAGAGCAGCAGCACCCAGGCCCATGCGATCGTGTCGCCCTCCTTGCGGGGATAGGCGGCAATTCCGGCGATCAGTCCTCCNAGCACAGANGTGGTGAAGGTCCATAGCCACTGTTCCGTTGGCAGTCCAGGAACCACCTGGCATCCNCCCCGCTCGAGGCAAATTTCCACAGCATTCAGGGCGTCGAGGATGGCTCCGTCTTCGCCGTTCTCCTTCACGTAATACTGATTGCCGAAGCGGGTCTGCAGTTCCACCCAGTANGTCCGAGGCATCANGGCGAAGAACGCATCACCCACGTTGAAACTGAGCAGGTTGCCGCCGCGGGGGTCGGCCACCAGCAGCAGGCTGCTNTCATCCAGGCCCCAGAANTNCCGCACCGCCAGGCCTGGTGTGCGCTCGTACTGNGTGAGGANTCTCAACTTCCAGCCGGTGTCTGCTTCGAAACGGTTCAGACCCTCCTCAACATTGGCGCGTTGCGTGTCGCTGAAGGCTCTGGCGAGATCAATGACTGGCGTGGGATGGTCCGGAAGAAGCTCCGGGTTGTCGTAGGCCATCGCGGGAAGTCCACCGCAGAGGCTGATCGCCACCGTCAGCAGCGCGGCCCAGAGGATCCCGTTGCGATGTGTTCCCATGGACCTGCCGCAGTGACGGGCATTCTCTCCAATGAATCCGAAGGCTGCGGTATGTCCCGCCTGGCTGGCAACGCTTCTGAAACAGGCCGGTGCGCCCGTTCCGTTCCGTCAGTTCATGGACTGGGTTCTGCACCATCCGGCCCATGGCTATTACGGCGCCGGTCAGGTTCAGATCGGTCCGACGGGGGACTTCGCCACCTCGCCGTCCCTTGGTCCTGATTTCGCGGGCCTGCTCGCGCAACAACTGGTTGATCTGTTGCGTTGTTTCCCGGACGACGGCGAGCCAATCTCGCTTGTGGAATGCGGCCCAGGCAGCGGTGACCTTGCGGCCGACCTTCAGCTTGCCCTCGTTCAACTGGCGCCCGATCTTGTTGCCCGCTGTGAGTTGGTGCTTGTTGAGCGCAGCTCTGCACTCAGGGATCGCCAGAAACAGCGGCTGAATCAGGTGAAGGGACTGCCTCTGCGCTGGTGCTCGCTGGATGATCTCGTGGTTTCCCCTGTTCGTGGAGTGGTGCTGGCCCACGAGCTTCTTGATGCGTTCCCGGTGGATCGCCTCGTTGTTCATAACGGATGTTTTGAACTGCAGGGGGTGACACTGGATTCGGCGGGTCAGCTCTGCTGGTGCAGGCTGCCGCTTCCGGATGATCTGGCGGAAAGCATTCGTGGCCTCTGTGCAGCGGAGGGCCAAGGGTTTCAGCTGCCGCCCAACGGGGTACCGGACGGCTGGGCCACGGAGTGGCACAGTGCTGTTCCAGCCTGGTTCAGTGCGCTGTCCTGTTCGATCACGGCAGGCGCCCTGCTGGTGATCGATTACGCCATGGAGGCCTCGCGTTACTACGCCCCACGCCGGAGTGATGGCACCTTGATGACCTACCGCAATGGTGTGGCCGGGCTTGATCCGCTGGCTTCCCCGGGGCATCAGGATCTCACGGCCCATCTGTGCATCGACACGCTCAATCAGGCCGCTGCGGCCCACGGCTGGCGGCCGCTGGAACAGCGACGCCAGGGTGAGGCACTGCTCGCTNTCGGGCTGGCCGAGCGCCTGCATGGCCTCCAGTCGCTCCCGGCGGGGGAGCTTTCTGTGGCGCTGCAGCGCCGGGAAGCCCTGCTGCGGTTGGTGGATCCGGCTGCTCTTGGCGAATTCCGTTGGTTGCTCTATGGCCGTGGAACGGCAACAGAGCCGTTCAGGCTTTCAGCTGGGCCAGGCAGCTGACAATTTCCTCCCGGCTGATGTCATCAAAGATCTCCACCGAGCCGATCGCCGTGGGCAGCACGAACCGCAGGCGGCCATCGCGCACTTTCTTGTCGCCCTGAAGGGTGTTCAGCACGGCCTCAGGATCAAGATCGGGCCAGGCCGTCGGCAACCCGCATCGGCTGATCAGGCTCCGCTGGCGCTCCGCCTCCTCAGGCGACCAGCTGCCGCGGTTCTGTGCCAGCTGCCCCACGGCGACCATGCCGATGGCCACCGCTTCGCCATGCAGCCAGGTGCCATAACCGCAGAGGGTTTCCACCACATGGCCAAAGGTGTGGCCGTAGTTGAGGATCGCGCGAAGCCCACCTTCTTTTTCATCCGCTGCCACCACCCGCGCTTTGGCCGCGGCGGATCGTTCGAGGATGGTTTCCAGCCGCTCGCTGCCCAGTCCTTTCGAGGATCCTGGCTCCGGTGCCTCCTCGAGCCACTGGAACAGGTCGGCGTCGCCCAGGATTCCGTATTTGATCACCTCCGCCATGCCGGCCCGGAATTCACGTTCCGGCAACGTGTTCAGCGTGTCTGGATCGATCAGCACCAGCTTCGGCTGATGGAACGCTCCGATCAGGTTTTTGCCGCCCGGATGGTTCACCCCGGTTTTGCCGCCGATGGCGGCATCAACCATGGCCAGCAGCGTTGTNGGCACNTGAACAACCCCAATCCCACGCAACCAGGTGGCTGCGGCAAAACCGGTCATGTCGCCGACGACCCCCCCGCCCAGGGCCAGCATCAAGGACCCCCGTTCGAGCTTGCAGCGGAAGGCTGCATCGTGGATGCCGGCAACGGTGGCTGGTGTTTTCTGGTCCTCACCGGCTTCGATCACCAGCAGCTCGGCGTTGAAGCCCTGGTTCCGCAGGCTCGTTAGGCAGGTGTCCCCGTAGGGACCGGCAACATCGGCATTGCTCACCACCAGGATCTTGCGGCCTGNGGCGATGCCNGCGTTCAGCAATTCATCACCGACCCGGCCCAGGCAACCCGCCCCGATCACCACCTCGTAGGGATCGCGGTCCANGGCGACGGGGATCCGCCGCAAGCTGGGGGAGACAACCATGAGCGTNCTGNCGATGCTGCCCACTCTGCCGGGCCAGGACAGCGGACCACCCGTAACCTCATGCCAGTGATGACCGGGCCCGTGCGCCGCACAATTGTTGCCTGGGCTTTCCTGTTGCCAGCCCTGGTGCTGATCAGCTTGTCCGTGCTGGTGCCGGCGTTGATGGCGCTGGTGATGAGTTTCAGTGCCACCGGCCTGGATGTCAGCGAGCCATTGCGTTTTGTCGGTCTGGCCAACCTGCAGCGTCTCGTGTCCGATCCGATGGTGCGCAGGGTTCTGATCACCACCTTTCTGTATCTCATCGGCGTGGTGCCACCGATCGTGCTCGGCTCGCTTGCGCTCGCGGTTCTGGTCAACCGCGGACTGCCCGGCACCCATCTGATGCGCGGTGCGTTTTACACACCCGTTCTTGTGTCGATCGTTGTGGCGGCGATCGCCTTTCGATGGCTCTATGCCGAAAACGGACTGATCAATGGCTGGATGGCGGCATTGCTGGGTGAGTCGTTCACGCCGATCGGNTTTCTGACCTCACCCCAGTTGGCCCTTCCCGCCGTGATGCTGGTGACCCTTTGGAAGGGACTGGGGTACTACATGGTGATNTTTCTCGCCGGGCTCCAGGGCATTCCAAAGGAGCTCTATGAAGCTGCGGAACTGGATGGAAGCGAGGGGTGGCGCCAACACCTGGACATCACGCTGCCTCTGTTGCGTCCATACGTGACGTTGGTGGCTGTGGTGTCGTCCATTGCCGCNACCAAGGTGTTCGAGGAGGTGTTCCTGATGACCCAGGGCGGACCAGCTGACTCCACCCGCACAATCGTTTATTACGTCTACGACCAGGCCTTCGCTGAACTCGAGATCAGTTATGCCTGCACGCTGGGTCTGGCGCTGTTTCTGCTTGTGCTTCTATTCACCCTGGTTCGCTTGGCATTCGCTGGCAATCAACCGCTGATCTGAGCGGCCATCTGCACCATTGAGTGGCAAGCTTCGGTGGTCTGCAGTCCCAGGGGTGATGACCACCACGGCCGAGATGATCGGTGTTGTCGGCGGCGGCCAGCTCGCTCGCATGCTCGTTGAAGCGGCAGCAGCCCGGGAGATCTCTGTGGCTGTACAGACCGGCGCATCCGACGATCCTGCCTGTGCCGGTGCCCACCGCCAGGTGACGGCCGATCCCAGGGATGTGGCGGGAACCCGTGAACTGGTGGTGGGCTGCCATGGCATCACCTTCGAAAACGAGTGGGTCAATATCGATGCGCTCATTCCCCTCGAGCAGCAGGGTGTTCGCTTTCGCCCTGCTCTGGCGTCTCTCTCNCCNNTAATCAACAAACTGTCCCAGCGTCAGTTGCTGGCTGATCTTTCGATTTCAACGCCGCCTTGGTGCCCTCTCAGTCGGATCTCCCCGTCCCAACCGTCTTTGCCTCAAGGCTGGTCGTTTCCCGTGATGGCCAAGGCCGCCCGTGGGGGATATGACGGCAAGGGAACGGTCGTTCTGGAGACTGTGGATGATCTGTCNCAGCTGATCAGGTCTGTGGAGTCCGATGACTGGTTGCTGGAGGCCTGGGTGGAATACGAGCGTGAACTCGCCCTGGTCGTGAGTCGCGATGTGCACGGACGGGTCCGAAGCTTCCCTCTGGTGGAGACCCACCAGAGCCAGCAGGTGTGTGACTGGGTTCTTGCCCCGGCTTCAGTGGACCAGGGTGTGGAAGCGCAGGCTTACAACGTGGCCGCCTCCCTCCTCACCAAGTTGAATTACGTGGGTGTGCTTGCNCTGGAATTCTTCTTTGGACCTGCCGGCCTGCAGGTGAACGAGGTGGCACCGCGCACCCACAATTCCGGCCACTTCTCGATTGAGGCTTGCAACAGCAGCCAGTTCGATCAACAGCTTTGTATCGCAGCGGGATTGGCGGTTCCCGCCCCTGAAATGACCAGCAATGGTGCACTGATGGTGAACCTGCTCGGACTGGCGCATCCCGAAACGTCCCTTGAGCAACGGCTGGATGCCCTGCGCTCCCTCCCTGACACCCACGTGCACTGGTACGGCAAGTCACCCGAAACGGCGGGGCGGAAACTGGGCCATGTGACCGTGCTGCTNGCGGGACCCAGTGCCGATCGTCGGGCATGTCAGGCCGAGCAAGCCCTGAAGTCGATCCGCAGCATCTGGCCGACACAGGGTTGATTTCCCGCGTAATCTGACGGTTGAACTGCTCTGTTGGTGACNGCCTTCTTCTAGTGCTCTGATCTGACTCTCTTTCGACTTGGGGAGACTGTCGTGAAGGTGCCGTAAACCGGCCTTGCAGCCGGAAACGAATCCCCACTTTGTCTCCCCTTCTGGTTCATCCAGGTCGACCACAAGGAGGTGCACGGCAGGGCGGTTCACCCCCTTTTTGAACACCCGAAACGTTGGCTCAGCTCCTGGTGATCGCTGCTGTCGTTCTGGCTCAGGCAGATCCCGTTCAATTCTTGCCGGACGATGCCCAGGTGGCCTGTCGAGCGATCCTTCCCCAGTGTTTTCGCCGTGCTGATTGGGCTGACCTGTGCGAGAGCCAGCCGGATCTCCAACTCGCCCATCCGGAAGCCTGCCAAGCGGCTCTGGCGAACTGACAAACCAAACGTCAATCTCCGAGCAGCGTGCAGTTGGCCGCGCGGTTCGTTCAGGGGCGGTGAAAGTCCACGGCGTCCTGGAGTTGATGCTCTTCAAGATCCGTTACCACGAACACCTCCTGAACCATGCTCCCCTTGCGCGCCATCAACTTGTAGCCGCCTCGGATCGGGGCTGAAACTCTCAACTGCAGCAACTGGCTGCGACCTTTTACCCGATTGATCACTGCCGGGGTGATGGTTTGGATCCGTCGTTCAGTCGCCAAACGTTTCAGCCATGGAATCAACCCATCCACATAGGTGCTGTGGGTGATGACAACACGTCCCAATTCCGCAGCAAATCCTGAGGATTGGCAGACGGTAGCGAGTTTGGCTATGCCAGAAGTAGCCCCTTGTGGTCCNGATGCTGAAATCCGTGGACGCTCTTGAGCGAGCGGTATCCGGACCCTTGACCCAATGCTGTGGCTCTGATGCCCGGATGCTGACGGCCGAACTGCATGGGGAAGAAGTCAGAGGACTGGCCTTTTGCCCTGGTCGGGTGGTGCGCTTTGTTCTGGATTCCCAGACCCGTCGCATGCGCACCGTTGATCTGCTGCGGTTGACCAAGGCGAGTCGTCAACCGGCGGGTTCAACTAGCAGCGTTCCAGGGGAGCCATGGTCAGCCCCTCAGCAGCCAATTGCTGGTGATAGAGCTCTGCCTGCTCCAGAGGGCCGCACCACACTTCCGCAGACCCCTGGCCATCGATGCGNTTGGCGAGATTCCAGGCCTTCTCTTCACTCATCCCAGGAATGATGCGGCGCAGGCAATCCACCACGTGCTGAAACGTGTTCACGTCGTCGTCCAGAACGATCACGCGCCCCTGTGGATACCTCTGGGTGGTTTTTTGCCGCTCCAGCAACGTGCTTGATCCTGGGCTGGAGCTCGTCATGACAGTTGCTGAAAATCAAGTGAGCTGNGGNCCANCCTAGGTAGGATCAACGCATCGAAGCGGTCAAGTCAATGCTGTTCACCCTGGCCTGGGCATCACTCGCCGCCATGTTCAGCTTCTCCATCGCCATGGTGGTTTGGGGTCGCAACGGCGACGGAACTCTGAACTTCTGATCCTTTGGACGTTCCTGACACCCCCCTGATCAGCCAGGGNCTTGCCGTTGCGGCTGCTGTTCTTTTGGTGTTCGTGAGCGTTTCCGTGNTTTATCTCTCCGCCATTGAATGGCGTGATCGACGCCGTCGTCAGAGCTGACCACGATGCGTGTCGCATCGAACCTGCGTCACCTTGCGTTCTACCCGCTCACGGCGGCAGCTCTNGCCGCTTTGCTGCTCGTACCNGCCTTTCAGATTGGTCGCCTTGGTGCTCCCTTCAGACGTGATCGCCAGGACCTCAAGCTTCAACTGCAGGCGCTGAGCCGTGANGCGGATCTTGTGCTCAGCCACGANATTCGGATNGACCGCTCTGCTCCGGAGATTTGGATCCAGCGGCTTGGAGCTGAGCAGGCCGCTGATCGCTGGCGAGCCCTTCAGGGGCAAATCTGGTGGATGGCCTGGATGGGGGATGGCGCTCCTGTTCTCATCCTTCCCGGCCCATCAGCCGCCCAGCCATCGTCCGACTCCGAGGCTGTCCCTGGTGTTCAGCTGTTGTTCGCAGACGCTCTTCACGAGAAGGTCTTTCGGGAGCGGCCGTTGGCCTCGACTGGCGTGCCCTCTCGCCTGGAGACGGTCTGTCTCGATCGCCTCATGTCCACGAGTGCTGTCCATTGGCGACCAGCTGCGCTCTCCTCCTTGGCAGGTGTCTCCTCCGTCCTGCTTCAGTCGGCGGCGCATGGNTGCCTGTCCCTNTCCTTGAAGGGGAAAGACCTTCGTTTTTCTGGATTCGTCTCNCCACGCCCCCTTGCATCGGCACCAGACCGGTTGAGACCTTCAGCACCGCGTGCAACGGATCAGGAGCGTTCTTCCATGACGCCTGTCGATGATGCAACGACGTTGCTGCACCTGCACAGCCACCCGTCGTCATCGGTGCTGCGCGCGCTGTTGGAACGGCCTTTGATCAAGCAGAACCTTGAAAGTGCCTTCGGTGTAACGCCAAAGCTGCGCACACTGCTTCTTGATGCGCCCATGGCCCTGCGCCTGCATCGGCTTCCAGGAGGCCCTTATCAAGCCGCACTGGAAATCGATCTGAAACTTGCATCACCAACGACTGCTATCCAGTCTGCGCTTGAAAAAACAAAGCTTGCCCTGCAGAAACGTGGTCTCTCCAACAGCAATCTTGCGCTGATCAATCCGGATGGTCGCTCGGTCACTGAATCCCTGGTCTGGAGTCGGCCCGGAGGTCCTCCGCTTGGTGGTTGGGCGTGGTTCAAGCCAGATGACCAGACGCGGCATTTGCGGTTCAGCCTTGGTGCGCCACCATCGGCACGACCGGTCGAATCCCTGAACGAGGATCAAACGGGGTTGTCGATGGTTCTTCTGCCTGCAGCGTTGTCAAAGTTGGCGTTACTGCCCGGACGCTGGCCTGCCGTTGTGCGGCAGGCCGATGGAATCAAGCTATGGATG
>NHIA01000037.1 GCA_002170825.1 Cyanobacteria bacterium TMED177 | reverse complement strand
GGTGGAGCAGCAGCTGGCCCCCATCGGCGGCCTGGAATTCGTGTTGCAGCAGCCCCAGAACGGCACGGGCCATGCCGTGCAACAGCTGCTGCCGGTGCTGGAGGGCTTCGAAGGGGAACTGCTGGTGCTTAACGGTGACGTGCCCCTGCTGCGGGCAGAAACCATCGAAACCCTGGTGAACGGGCACCGGCAAAGCGGCGCTGATGTGACGCTGCTGACGGCACGGCTGGAGGACCCCACCGGCTATGGCCGAGTGTTCGCCGATGCGTCGGGGCAGGTGAGCGGCATCGTTGAGCATCGCGACTGCAGCGACGAGCAACGGACCAACAACCTCACCAATGCCGGCATCTACTGCTTCAACTGGCGCGCTCTGGCGGCGGTGCTGCCAACGCTGAGCACGGACAACGACCA
The DNA here is from genome assembly GCA_002170825.1 of Cyanobacteria bacterium TMED177. Lineage (GTDB taxonomy): Bacteria > Cyanobacteriota > Cyanobacteriia > PCC-6307 > Cyanobiaceae > Parasynechococcus. The sequence continues at coordinate 9,405 of NHIA01000037.1, read as the reverse complement.
GGGGGAGCTGTACCTGACGGACACCGTGGCCATGCTGCCGCGGGCGATGCATGTGGAGGTGGCCGATCCCGACGAAGTGAACGGCATCAACAACCGCAAGCAGCTGGCCCAGTGCGAAGGCGTGCTGCAGCAACGGCTGCGGGACCACTGGATGGCCGAAGGCGTCACGTTTGTGGACCCCGGCAGTTGCACCCTCAGCGAGGACTGCAGCTTCGGCACGGATGTGGTGATCGAACCGCAGACCCACCTGCGTGGGACCTGCCGCATCGGCAACAACTGCCGGCTTGGACCCGGCAGCCTGCTGGACAACGCAGCGCTCGGTGACGACGTGGAGGTGGTCCACTCCGTGGTGCGCGAGGCCACGGTGGGCAATGGCGTGGCCATCGGCCCCTTCGCCCACCTGCGTCCTGCGGCCGACATCGCCGATGGTTGCCGCATCGGCAACTTTGTGGAGGTGAAGAAAAGCCAGATCGGCGCCGGCAGCAAGGTGAATCACCTCAGCTACATCGGCGACGCCAGCCTTGGCACAAACGTGAATGTGGGTGCTGGCACGATCACGGCCAACTACGACGGAGTGCGCAAGCACCGCACGGTGATCGGTGACGGCAGCAAGACCGGTGCCAACTCCGTGCTGGTGGCACCGGTGACCCTGGGGGCCAAGGTGACGATCGGAGCGGGCTCGACGATCACCAAGGATGTGCCCGATGGTGCCCTGGCCATCGGCCGGGCCAGGCAGATGAGCAAGGAGGGCTGGGCGGACCGCCCGGCCTAGAGTTGGGGCAACAGGGGCATCAACCGCTCCAGGGCAACGCCGCGGCTGGCCTTGAGCAGCAGCACATCACCGGCCTGCAGCCACTGCACCAGAGGTGTTGCGGCGGCTTCCGGGGTTGGAACCAGCGCCACCCGTTCCATCGATGCAGCGGACGCGGCCATGGCCTGGCCTTCGGCACCGCCATCCACCAGCACCAGCCCATCGAGACCAAGCTCCACAGCACGGGCCGCCACCTGACGGTGGAGATCGAGGCTGCGATCCCCCAGCTCCAGCATCGTGCCGAGCACGGCGAAACGTCGCCCCGGTTGGGTCGCCAGCAGATCGAGGGCGGNCAGCACGGCTTCNGGGGAGGCGTTGTAGGTCTCATCCAGCAAGGTCAGCCCGCCCTGCTGCAGCCTTCGGTTGCGGCCACCGGGTACCGCAACCTGAAGATCGGCAAGGGCCTCCAGTGCCACGCCGAGATGGCGCGCCACGGCGATGGCCAGCAACAAATTGCGCGCGTTGTGACGACCCTCCAGGGGCAGAGGCAGCGACACACCCTCCACCAGGAGACGTTCGCCCTGGATGACGCCGNTNAGGTCGGCGTTGGTGTCGGCGNTGGTGGCCGTGCCGGTGCTGGGATCCAAGCCAGCGTCGTCATNCAGGCGCACCCGCAGCACCCGACCGGACCACACCGCGGCGAGGGCTGACTCCAGCAACGGGTCACCGGCCGGGATCACCACCACCCCCTGCGGATCNAGCCCTGCGGTGATTTCACACTTGGCTGCGGCGATCGCCTCACGGCTGCCCAGCCGTCCGATATGGGCGGTGCCGATGTTGGTGATCACCGCAACATCAGGCTGGGTGCAGTGGGACAGACGCGCGATCTCTCCGGGGCCACGCATGCCCATCTCAATCACCAGGGCAGCGGTGTCGCTGCCGGCCCCCAGCACCGTGAGGGGAACGCCGACGTCGTTGTTGTTGTTGCCTTCACTGGCCTGGATTGNCCCCAGAGAGGCCAGGGCAGCACGGATCAGCTCACGGGTCGTGGTTTTCCCGGCAGAGCCGGTCACGGCCACCAGAGGTCGAGCCAGCTGATGGCGATGCAGCANGGCCAGCTGCTGGTAGGCCGCCAAGGTGTCGTCCACCCGCCAGTGCAACAGTTCAGGCGGCAACGGGTCCGTCCAGCTGCGCGACACGACAGCCGCCTGGGCCTGTCGTGCCGGCAGCTGCTCNAGAAANGCATGGCCGTCGAAGCGTTCGCCCACCAGCGGAACGAAGAGATCACCGGCAGCGATGCGACGGCTGTCCGTGCAGATGGTCCCGACGGGTTGATCCGGATCCACCGCTGCGCCGAGGGGAGNTCCCCAGAGTTCGATCAACTGCCGGATCAGCAGGGTCATGCGGCGGGGACGGAGTTGAACAGGATCATGCCGGCGCCAACCCGGGCTGAGCGCCCGATCAGACGGTCATCGGAATCGACCAATTGCAACGCGCCGTAGCCAAGATCCACAGCCCGGTCGTGCCAGGCCTGGGCCAGCTCCTGTCGTCGCCCNTCGGNGAGGCCCCACCAGGGTTGGGCGAGGCGCAACACCAGTCGGTTCTCCTCCACCACCGGCCGTGCATCCAACAGCACGCCCTCCGGGGCCGAGCCATCCAGAAACAGATCCAGGAGGGGATCAATGCGCAACGGCGGGGGCTCCGNCGGATCCGGCAGCACGGGTTCCGGGGCAGGTGCCATCACCGGCTCGGGCGCTGGAATCTCAGCCACCGGCATCAGACGCCTGGGACCGGCATCGTCATCCTGCGCTGGGACTGACGCTGGGTCGTTGGCCGTTGCGGAGATCGTTGTGTTCCGCGACGTGGAAGCGGAACCAGCGGACGGCTGGGGGGAGGGGACAGCCAGGCTCGCCAACCGGACCGCAGCAACGGCNAGAAGCATCAGAGCGAAGCTCAGCAGCGCAGGCCAGAACAACGGCACCAGATCCCTTGGCCAGAAGGCGGGAACGGAGAGATCGCCTTCCCGATTGCGACGCCACAGTTCCCGCCCACGCAGCCCAAGGTCAGCCCAGAGAGCCCGCAGNTTTCGAGCGAACTCTTTCCAGGGGCTGACGTAAGGCGCCGGAAGGTTGGGCAAGATCAGTCGGCCTTACGACCGAAGAGACGATTCAGGGGGTTGCGAGCGAAACCGGACGGTGCGGAGATCACAGCCGGTACGGCAACGTCCTCCTCATCATCAGTCCGGGAGGGGTCGGCTGCCTGCCCCTGGGAGAACTGCTCCACCAAGGTGGCATCCGGGGTGGGTTCCTTGAGGCCGCGAACGTCGCGGTACATCGAGTCGTAGTCGATGGCGGAACGCTCCCAGCTGAAATCAGCTTTCATGCCGCGCTTCTGCAACGCCTGCCAGCTGTCGCGATGGCGGTAGGCCTCCCAGGCCCGTACCAATGCGGTGTAAAAGTCCACCGGCTCGAAGCGATCGAAGCAGAAGCCCGTGCCACTGGCATCGGCGGGATTGTGCGGTGGAACGGTGTCCACCAGGCCACCAACCTTGCGCACCACCGGCACGGAGCCATAGCGCATGGCCAGCAACTGGCTGATGCCGCAGGGCTCAAACCGGCTGGGCATCAGGAAGGCATCGCTGCCGGCATAGATCAGGCGCGACAGATCGTCGTCGTAGGTCAGGAACACGGCGCAGCGGCCTGGATGACGGGATGCCAGCTGCCACAGGCCGGACTCCAACCCGCGGTCTCCGGTGCCGAGCACCACGATCTGGGTGTCGGTGTAAGCGAACAGACGATCGGCGACCTGCAGCAGCAGATCGACACCTTTCTGGTCGACGAGGCGACTCACCATGCCGAGCACAAAGGCGTCGTCCCGCACCTCAAGACCCATGCGTTCCTGCAGAACGTTTTTGCAGATCGCCTTACCGGAGAGGTCATCGGCGCTGAAGCTGGCGGGCAGGGAGCGATCGGTGGTGGGATCCCAGGCCTGGAGATCGATGCCGTTGAGGATGCCGCGCAGTTTGCCGGCCACGAAATTGAGCAGACCGTCCAACTTCTCGCCGTATTCCGCTGTGCGGATCTCCTGGGCGTAGGTGGGTGAAACGGCGTTGACCCGATCGGCATAAAGAAGGGCCGCCGCCATGGTGTGGTCGCCCTGCATGTACCAGGGACACCAGGTGATGCGATCGAGCTTCCAGCGCCAGGGGCCCTGATACTTCAGGTTGTGGATGGTGAAGACCGTGCTGATCTCCGGGTCCTGATGCATCCACACCGGAATCATGCCGGTGTGCCAGTCGTGGCAGTGCAGCACCTCGGGCTTCCACACGTTCCAGGCGAACTCAGCTGCGGCACTGGCAAAGAAGGTGAAGCGCCAGTCCTCGTCTTCACCGCCATAGATCCGTTCAGGGTCGAACACCGGATGACCCACGAGGTAAATCGTCATCCCGTTGGTGGGATGGGTGGTCTCATAGACGGCGAACTCGGTGCCCATGGTCTGGGCGCGCCAGATCGGTTCGTCCGGGATCTGGAGCTTGCTCCAAAGCTTGGCGTAGCCCGGCATGATCAGCCGCACGTCATGGCCGAGGCGGGCGAGGGCCGGCGGCAGCGATCCCACCACATCCCCCATGCCACCGACCTTGATCATCGGGGCGCATTCCGCGGCAGCGAAGAGGATGCGCATGGATGAGATCAGCTATGGCGCAGCGACTTTACGGTCAACGGGCCGATCTGGACCCTCAGGGCAGCACCGTCACTTGGGTGCCGAGGCTCACATCCCGATATAGGCTGCGGATGTTCTCGTTGTAGAGCCGCACACAGCCGTGGGACACGGCCCGACCCACGGTCCAGCGGTGGGGGGTGCCGTGGAATCCGGTGGTGGTGCAGCCCTTGATCGTGATCCATTGATCGCCGTCGTGGGCATCACGGCCGAGGCAGTCGCGGTGAAAGGCGATCCAGTGGCTCCCGAGCGGATTGTCCGGGCCCTGCTCCTCCACCCGCTCACCGGTGACCGGATGCACCCAGATCGGTTTGTTGATCTTCTCCAGCACTTTGAAGCTGCCGGTGGGGGTCTCCCATCCGGGCATGCCGACGGCCACGGGGAAGGAGCGGCGCAGGCTGCCGTTGTCCAGCAACAGCACACGCCGTCGGCCCCGCAGCAACACGATGTGGCGCTTGGGCTGGTCGCGCAGCTCAGCCGGCAGGGACGCCAGCGCCACCATCACCGAATCCATCGAAGCCGACTGCAGCAGCGGCAGGGGTTCCGGGAGGGTGATGGGAAGCATGGCGTCAGGGTAACCAGCCCGTTTCGCTGAAGTCAGGGGGGCGTTTCTCAAGAAACGCGTCGCGACCCTCCAGGGCCTCCTCGGTTCGGTAGAAGAGGTGGGTGGCGTTGCCCGCCAGCTCCTGAATGCCGGCGAGGCCATCGGTTTCGGCATTGAAGGCCGCCTTGAGGCAGCGAATGGCGGTGGGGCTGTGCTGCAGCACCTCCCGCGCCCAGCGGACTCCTTCAGCCTCCAGCTGCTCAAGCGGAACCACCGCATTCACCAGCCCCATGTCCAGGGCCTCCTCTGCGCCGTAACGGCGGCAGAGAAACCAGATCTCACGCGCCTTGCGTTGCCCCACCACCCGGGCGAGGTAGCCGGCACCGAAGCCCCCATCAAAACTGCCCACCTTCGGGCCGGTCTGACCGAACACCGCGTTGTCCGCCGCCAGGCTGAGATCACACAACAGATGCAACACCTGGCCGCCCCCCATGGCGTAACCGGCCACCAGGGCGATCACCACCTTGGGCAGGCTGCGGATGATCCGCTGCAGATCGAGCACGTTGAGGCGCGGCAGGCCGTCGTCGCCGACGTAACCGCCATCGCCGCGCACGCTCTGATCACCGCCGGAACAGAAGGCAAAACCACCGTCGGCGGCAGGGCCAACGCCGGTGAACAGCACCACACCGATCTGGCGGTCATCGCGGATGCGGCTGAAGGCATCGCAGAGTTCGGCCACCGTCTGGGGGCGGAAGGCATTGCGCTTGGCCGGGCGGTTGATCGCCACGCGGGCGATGCCCGACGCGCAGCGATCCAGAAGGATGTCCTCGTAGCTGCCCCAGGGCAGCCAGTCCACCGATGGCGCACCGGGAAGCACCTGCCGCTTCGCTTGCATCAGCCGTTGCCTCGATCCACTGCATTCTGAGCAGCGGCGCGCAGCTGCTGGCGCAGGGAGGCATCGGTCGTCCGATCGGTGGTCACCCGCAACAGGACCGGCCCCTGCTGTGCCAGGCCCCACTCCAGGGCGGCCGGCAGATCCTCGAGGCAGGCCACGGCACGACCGGGCACGCCATGGGCGGCGGCCAGGGCAAGCGGATCCAGGCGCTGTGGCATGGCGAACAGCCGCTCGAACTGGTCCGATTCAATCGGCAGCTGGGCAAAGATGCCGCCACCGCCGTTGTCGATCAGCACCACCAGTAGCGGCGGTCCCTCGGGGCGGCCATGCAACCAACCGTTGCTGTCGTGCAGCAGGGCGAGATCACCTGTGACGAGCACCAGAGGGCCAAGCTCCAAGGCGAGTCCCATCGCCAACGACAGGGTGCCGTCGATGCCGGAGGCACCGCGGAAGCTGAAACAGCGGCGATCACTGCCGGCGGCACCGCTCCAGAGCAACCAATCCCGTACGGGCGAGCTGGCGGCCAGCATCACCGGCAGACCGGACGGAAGCAGCTGCGCCAGATGCAGGGCCAGGGCCGGCTCAGTGACGGGGCCCTGCAAGGGCAAATGCTCCGCCAAAACATCCGCTAGAGCAGCGCCAACGGTCGCAGCCGGCAAGTGCCAGGGCTGTTGCGCAACAGGGCACGGCTGTTGCGAAACTGAACCGGGCGAGGAAACAGACGCGAGCTGAACCCCGCACCAGGCAGCCATCCCACTGCACCATTGCTCGGCGTTGGCGAGGGGATCCAGGCGACGGGGTTCCCCCTCACTGATCAGCAGTTGCGGCCCATCGATCTGCCCCAGCCACTGCTCCAGGCGGCGGCTGGCCGGTAACGGGCCAAGCCGCAGCACCTGCAGGTCAGCGGGGGGGTTCAGCTGATCAAGCTGGAGCTCCCAGTGATGCAGGCGACCGGGCAGATCCAGCGGCAGAGCAGCCAGGGGATCGGCCAGCAGGGGCCAGTGACTGGCCTCCAGCCAGCGGTGAACCGCCTGCTGGTGGGCGAGTAGATCCGTTGCCAAACCCCGGTAGGGGCCGGCCACCACCACCCCGGGCCGCCGGGGATCGAGCGATGGCGGCGTTCCGAGGTCCGCAGGGTCCGGTTGATGGCGGGAGACAGCCGGGGACTGAGATGGAGGCGTTGGCGGCGAAGCGAGCAGCGCCTGCTGCTCCGCCGTTGTGGCATGCAGCGGCTCATCGAAGGGGAGATTGAGCTGCACCGGTCCGGGCGGCTGACTANNNGGCGGCTGTCCATGCGGCGGCTGTCCATGGGGCCACTGTCCATGGGCTCGATGCCAGGCCTCAGCGGCGAGATCATGCAGTTCGGCAGCGGGCTGGCGATGCAGGCCGGCGGCGGACGCCGAAGCCACCCAGCGGCAGGCGGGCGCGAGAAACGCCTCCTGGTTCACCGTTTGGTTGGCACCGCAATCCTTCAATCGCCCCGGACGGTCGGCGGTCAGCAGCAGCAACGGCTGGGTGGAGCGATCGGCCTCTACCGCCGCTGACAAGAGATTGGCGACAGCAGTCCCGGAAGTGGTGACCACAGCCACCGCCCGTCCACTGGCCGTGGACAGGCCGAGGGCAACAAATGCGGCAGAGCGTTCGTCAACAGCGGTGGTGAGCTGCAGATCCCCGCGGTCAGCCAGCAACCCGGCGGCCAGGGCCAGGGGTGCGGACCGGCTGCCGGGGCAAAGCACAAGGCGCCGCAGCCCATGGCCGTGCAGGGCTCTCAGCAGGATGAGGGCGGCCTGCAGATTGGCGCGGGCGACAGACAGGACGAGGAGCCAGGCTGGTGCGATCTTCGGTCAACGATGACCAACCCCACCACTCCCTCCGAGGCCGCGTCAGGCAAACGGTTGTGGCTCAACCTGATCCTCTGGGCGCTGCTGGCGATCCTGCTGCGCTGGGTGGTGATCGAACCACGCTGGATTCCATCCGGTTCGATGCTGCCGACGCTGGAACTCAATGACCGGATCCTGGTGGAGAAGCTGCGGCCACGAATCAGCCGCAGCCGCCACGGGCATCTGCATCGCGGGGATGTGGTGGTTTTTGCCCCTCCGAAGCAGCTGGTGGCCGCGGGTTACGACCCGAAGGCAGCCCTGATCAAGCGGGTGGTGGGGCTGCCGGGGGATGAACTGGCGGTGGAGGAGGGTGTGCTGCGCCGCAATGGGGCCGTCGTGGAGGAACCCTGGCTCACTGAAGCGATGACCTATGCGATGGAGCCCGTCACCGTGCCGGACGATGCCTTGTGGGTGATGGGTGACAACCGCAACGCCAGTCTTGACTCGCATCTGTGGGGAGCGCTGCCCGAAACAAACGTGATCGGCACAGCGATCTGGCGCTACTGGCCGCTCAACCGTTTTGGCCCTTTACGGATCTCCGCCAACAATTTGGACGGTTGATCACAACTGCTTGCGTTAGGGTCAGGGTCGTGATGTAGATCACAGAGGATGTTTAACCCCGAGTTTCTGACCACTGACAACAACGATGGTCAAGCGGGGAACAGCCTGATCCAGTATTTGCAGGAGCAGTCGCAGGACACGCTGCAGAGAGTGGCCAAGTCGGCAAGCAACGATATTCAGGACATCATTCGCCACAACGTCCAGGGCCTGCTGGGCATGCTTCCGGGTGAGCACTTTGAAGTGAAGGTCACGGCCAACCGTGACAACCTTGCCAACATGCTCGCCTCGGCGATGATGACGGGTTATTTCCTGCGTCAGATGGAGCAGCGCAAGGAGCTCGAAGAAACCCTCTTCGCGGATGACCAGATGGCGATCGAACCCGAGGACGAGCTCAACCTCTGAACCAAGCGAAGGGGTCGTTACGAAAGGGGCGTTGGCTTAAGGTTGATCAGGCACAACGCCGAATTTGAGCAGGCGTTGGTCGATCGAGCTGAGGAAGGACCAGTTGCTTGAATCGGGTGCCCAACGGCGTCCATTCAGGGCTGCGATCAGCTGCATGCACTGCCCAGAGGTGAACGCCAGGGGAGCGCTGTAGTGGGCCGGCACCAACCAACGCAGTCCATCGCATTGGGCCACCTGCGCCAACCAGTGGAGCAGGACTGACTGGGCACGTGGCAGCACCAACCGTTCCAACACCGGCGCCACTTGCAGCCGCGGAGCATCGGTCCCCATCAGTGCAGACGCCGCCTCACGCCAACCGGGCCTCCACTGGAAGGGATAGAGGCCGAAATGGGCTTTGGCCGTGCGCAATCCAGGTCGAAAGGCATGGCGAAACACCTCCTTGAGGGTCGGCACCTCCAACGGTTCCGGCCGCAGGTAGGAGGCAAACAGCACCAGGCGTGCCCAACCGCGTCGACGCGCCTCGGGCGTGTCGTTCAAAGGCTGATCACCCCGATCGCGGGCGTGGAACAACAACGGCGTGGGGTCCAGATCAAACAGCGAAGGCGGCTCAGCACTGATGCCCACCAGGGCATCGGTCACCAGCAGAGCGCCTGAC
>NHIA01000036.1 GCA_002170825.1 Cyanobacteria bacterium TMED177 | reverse complement strand
CCTGGTGCCACTGCGAGGAGAAAGGGTCTGGGATCCCACCACAGCGATTGCGGCGTCATCGGCAGGCGGCGCAGGTCCTGGCCGCGCAGATCAAGCCGCACAGGACCTGAAACAGGATCGCCGGACTCCAACAGAAGCCGCAGCCGGTCCTGCCGGCCGAACCAGCGATGCGGATATTTGGGTTCCAGCGGACTGTCCGCCACCGTGGCGCGATCCATCGGGCGGCTGAACGTCACATCCAGAGCAGCGGCACCGGAGCGGATCGGCTGCACCGCCACCGCCAGCAAACGCGGCGGCCGCCGCGCCAGAAGCTGTTGCTGAAGCAGTGCCACTGCGGCCAACAGCGTCAGGCTGACAGCAAGCCAGCGCTCCTTGGATCCAGCGAATCGGCCTGTCATGGTTCCAGAGGACGCTCCGGCCTGGGAATCACCTTGATGCTCGCGGGTTTCACCACATTCGTCGGCACACCGTTGCGGTCCTGAACCGTCATCGTTCCCTTGATCTCCAGCCATTGATCTGGCACTGGATCTGATCCTTCAGGCCAGTCCACCGGCAGACCAGCGGGCGTGGCATCGGCCAGACAACAACGCACGGTGAGACGGGCCAACTGCGCGGGCTCTCCAGGCCGCGCCAACACGAAGCCACTGATCTGCAGCGGATCTCCGGCATGCAGATCAGGATCAGGCTGACTGCGCAGCAAGCGCACCCATTCCGTCAGCGTGCGCTGCTCGGGAGGCAGGAAAAAACTGAGCTGGGGAGCCTCAGGGAGACTGTCCTGACGGTTGGCTGCCAGATCACTGAAGGAGGGGGCCGGGGGGAAGGCCAGCATCAACAGCGCCACGCCCAGAGACAGCAGCACGCCCAGCGGAACAGGTCCACCCCGACGGCGCCGGGCCCCGCGCAGCTGGATCAGCGCCAGCAGCATCAGAACCGCTCCGGCGACAGTGACCACCGCGTGAAACGCCGCATTGAGAAGCAGATCCAGACGTCCGGAAAGACGGCTCCACAACAAGAGCCAACCCCACAGCCCCAAGGCCAGAGGTGTCAACCAGGGGGATCGGCGCAGGCGTTGCAGCAGAGACATCACGACATGAACAACTCAGAGCTGAAGAAAATTGACCCACTGGCCGATCAGCAACACCAGCAACGACGCCGCCACCGCAGTGATGCCGATCGCCCTGGGGGTGAGCAACACAGTGAACAGGCCAGCCAGTTTGAGATCAACGACAGGACCGAGAAGCAGAAATGCCAGCAGGGCCCCAGGGGTGACCTGAGCGGCAAATCCCAGGGCAAGAAAGGCATCCACACTGGAGCACACCGATAGCACCAGGGCCAGCAGCATCAAGGCGATCACCGAGAGTGTCGGTGCACTGCCGAGTGCCAGCAGCCAGCTGCGAGGCAACCAGGTTTGAACCACCGCCGCCAGGGCGCTGCCCAGCACCAGCAAGGTGAGCAGGTTGAGAAATTCCCGGGTGCTGTGACCGAGCAACTCCCCGGGCCGAAGCCGTTCAACGGATGTGGGCCGTTCAGGGACCGGTGCGCTGCCCCCCACCAGACCGCTCCCACGCTCGAGCAACCCCACCCGCGACAGCGGTTGGGTGAGGCGCCTCTCCTCCAGCAGAGCCGGCGCCAGCAACCGGGATTCAGCCAGCAGTCCCAGAAGCATGCTGAGCGCCAAGGCGATCAGGAAAGCACCCAGGGGCCGCGCCCAGAGCAGCCAGGTTTTATCGGGAAACGCAGCCCAGGTGCTGGCCAGCACGATCGGATTGAGAACCGGAGCCGCGAAGAGAAATCCAAACCCCGTTCCCAGGGGTGCTCCGCTGGCCAGAAGGCGCCGAGCCACAGGCACATTGCCGCATTCACAGGCCGGCAGGGCGAAGCCGAGCAGTGCACCCACGATCGGGGCGAGAACGGCATTGCGCGGAAGCCGGCGAGCCCAGGCCGACTGAGGAACAAGCCACCGAGCGATCCCGGCAATCGCCACTCCCAGCAGAAGGAAGGGAAGGGCCTCAATCAGCAGACCTTGGAAGATGGCCCAGGCCGTGGAGGCACGTGTCATTCCCAGCCTCTGGTGTTAGCTCCAGCCTTGAGACGATTGCTCCTCCACATAGGCAGCAACGTCGGCGATTTCCGATTCACTGAGCACATCCACAAAGGCGGGCATGGCATTGCGGCCGTAGGTGACCTGAGCCACGATCGCCGATTCATGGGCACCGAGATAGTTGGGAAGATGGGCCTTGAGATCAGCTTCCCGAAGGGTGCGCTCCGCCTTGATGATGTTGCCACCACCGGCGTGGCAAGCAGCGCAATTGGTCGTGAAGATCTGACCACCGCGCACGGCATCGGTTGCATTGGCCGACAACGGCGACATCAAACCAATCAACAAAGCCAGGACGAGCGAAGCAACGAAGCGCATGGCATGCCAGTCGAATGACCTGATTGTTCAAAACCTGCTGCGAGGTTTCACGCAGGCCTCAGATGATCGTCACGCAATGACATGGGGGTCAGATCCCCATGCCGTGACCGTGACTCTCACAGGGCATCCACTTGCTGCCCATGGCGTGGGCCCCTTTGCATCCAAAACCGGGGGCAGCGGACTCCGCTTCCTTCCGGGTGTCAAACATGGCTTTCTTTCCCCCCGCGGTCTGATCGGATTGCTGAGGTTGACCTGACAGCACCATGCCGCTGTGGTCATCCCCGGGGACGTGATGGGCGCGGGCCGACGCAACACCCACCAGGGTGAGCAGACCCAGGAACGCCATCGCGCTTCTGAGCCTGAAACGGGTGGAATGGAATTGCATCGGATGCAATGAAGAGATCAATCGATCCATTCTCCATCAATGGAGACGAGACCGGTGGTCCCTGTCACCAATCAGCGCGCATCGAACGGTGCCGAGGAGTGGTGGAGAACGATCCGCAGCGTGCCATTGATCTCGCGCACGAAGGTCCACGTTTTCTCAACAACGCCCACCTGCCCCTTGGCATCCGTCACCCGCACCAAACCCATGGTGTTGGCCGTGTTGCCGAACAGCTGGATCACGTAGTCCTCAATCTCACAGCTTTTCCAATGGCGATAGGTGGCAAAGCCCTGGTTCTTGCCGAACTGGGGAATGGAGGGATCAGGACCCACGAAATAAGCCAGAGCTCCGGCGCGGGTGGAACGGAACGTGTCCTTACCAGTGGTGTAAGTGGGTTTGAACGCGATCGGACCGAAATCGAAGCTGTAGGCCCCATCAATCACCGCAGACGCCTTGGCCTTTGCAGCGGCATAACCACCGGTCTGATAGGCATCGCTGATTGCAACCAAAGCAGCACACCAGCCGCGCTGGGCCTTGATCACCTCCGCTTCGGTGACCATGGTGCTGAACACCTGCACTTCAGGATCCGAGAATGCAGGCAGGGGGGCCAGAGCGCTTGACCCCAGAACCGCAGCGGCAGCCACAGACCAACAACGACTTTTCATTCACAGGAGTCAATTCATTGTTGGCTTAGCGCCAATTCCAGAAACCGACCGTTCCAGGGTTCAGAAACTCTTGGCATGGTGATGAGGTCACCCAAAGGGCATGCGTCGCTACTGGACCGGTCTGCTTGCCGCCGTGCTCTTCGGCTGCAGTGCTCCATTGATCGCGGAGCTGGCCTCTGAGGGGGGTCCACTTGCCGTTACCGCCCTGCTCTACCTCGGTGCCAGTGCCGTCCTGCTCCCCCTGCAGCACCTGCGATCCCGCGCGAAGGCAAGTCCAAGCGTGGAGGAAACGCCGGTTCAGCCCTCCGACTGGCCGAGCCTGGCCCTGCTCACGCTCCTGGGGGGAGTGGTCGGCCCCCTCTGTCTGGTGCTGGGGCTTGAACGACTCTCCCCCGCGACAGGGTCGCTGCTGCTGAATCTGGAATCCCTGTTCACGCTGATCGTGGCGGTGCTGATCGGCCGCGAGCACCTGGGTCGGCGCGGGTTCGGCGCAGCAGCACTCACCCTGGCGGGAGCCTTGATCCTGAGCGGAGGCCACCTGGATGGCGGTTCTCTTGTTGGCGTGGTGTTGATCGCCCTGGCCTGCCTGGCCTGGGGGGTGGACAACAACCTCAGCCAGGCCCTCAGCCTTCGTGATCCTCTGCAGATCGCCTGCATCAAAGCCCTGGGAGCCTCCCTGCCACTGCTGGTGATGTCAGCCGTGTTCCAGCAATCCTTCCCGCCAATGCGAAGCAGCCTCGCGTTGCTGGTGATTGGAGCACTGGGCTACGGCATCTCGATTTGGCTGGATCTGATCGCGTTACGGCAGCTTGGAGCGGCACGGGAAGCTGTGCTGTTCGCCACGGCGCCGTTTGTTGGAGCTGTGTTTGCCGTGGTGGTGCTGGGCAGTGCCCTGAGCAGCACCCTGGTTCTCGCAGCAGGACTGATGGCCGGTGGCGTGATCCTGCTGATCGGTGATCACCACAGCCACCGTCATCACCACGCGGCGATGCATCACAACCACCGCCATCAACACAGTGCGGAGGATCCCGATCCCCATCACCAGCATCAACATCCCGGTGGAGCGCCGCGATGGCATGCCCATGAACACGAGCATGAAGCGATGGAGCACAGCCATCCACATGTGAGCGATCTCCACCACCGCCATGACCACGACCCGTCAGACCACCCTCAGGCCTGAGGGTTTCCACGGCGCAGCACGCCATGACGCGGTGCCAGAAGAAAGGCCAGCAGGAAAAGACCGGTTTGCACAAGAACGATGCATCCCGCCGTGGAGCTGTCGGTCCAGTAGCTCACATACACCCCCAGCAAACTCGAGAGCACGCTGCTGCCGATCGCCAGCCAGGTCATGCGATCAAAGCGATCCGTAAGCAGATAGGCGGTAGCCCCAGGGGTGACGAGCATGGCCACCACGAGAATGATGCCCACCGTCTGCAGTCCGGCCACCGCCGCCAACGACAGCACCGAGAGAAGCAGGTAGTGCAGGACGCCTGTGTTGATCCCGATCGAACGGGCATGGGTGGGATCGAAACAAAAGAGCAGCAGATCCCTACGGAACAGCAGCAGCAGCACGATCACCACGCTGGAGATCAGCACGGTCTGAAGGATGTCAGCGGAGGAGATCCCCAGCACATTGCCGAAGAGGATGTGGGTGAGGTCGATATTGCTGCGCGTCTTCGACACCAGAACCAGCCCCAGGGCGAAGAAGCCCGTGAACACCAATCCGATCACCGTGTCTTCCTTGATCCGCGACTTCTGCTTCACGAAGCCGATGGTGGCCACAGATCCCACACCGAACACAAACGCGCCCAGNGAGAAGGGCAACCCCAAGGCGTAAGCGAGCACCACACCAGGCAGCACCGCATGGGAGACGGCATCACCCATCAATGCCCAGCCCTTGAGGGTCATGTAGCAGGAGAGCAGACCGCAAACACCTCCCACAAGGCCACTGATCAACAGCGCCTTGAGCATGAAGGCGTGGCTGAGGGGTTCCAGGAGCAGATCCATGGAATCAGTATGGGGAAGTGATGGCCCACCCCATGCTGAGCGCTTATTGGTTCTGTCTCGTGGCTGGAGTCGTGCTGATCAGCTTTTCGTTGCATGACGGGGGCGATGTGGATGGCGATGGCGGGTCGTTGACGATTCTGTTCAGCACACCGTTCTGGTCATTCGGGCTCACAGGCTTCGGGCTGAGCGGCGTGTTGATGACCGTGCTCTCTCCCAGGGGATCCTGGATTCCCTCCAGCCTGGTCGCCCTTGTTCTGGGGTTGGGAATGGGCGTGGCTGCCGCAAAATTGTTGGCGATGCTCAGCCGCAGAACCGCAGACAGCCTTGTACACAGTGATGATCTGATCGGAATGCAGGGCCTGATCACCCTGGACGCCGATACCGAAACCAGAGGGTTCGTGGAAGTCAGTGTGAAAGGGAGCCTTTTGCGCAGGCCTGCCCTCAGTTCCAAAGGGAAGCTGGCAAAGAACACCTCTGTGGTGGTCATCGCCAGTGACGAGCACACTCTTCGCGTCGAAGCACTGGATGGCGACTCTCTTTAGGCGGGATTAGCTCTGCAGCGGAAGTTGCGATCTTTAGCTAGATCGAAGCTGTGCAACTGGCTTCGGAATGCATCGACTCTTCGCGCAGGCACAACCAGAACCACCCAATTTCTCAACCAACAGCCGCAATCCTTCTGAGATCGTGATCGGCGGCGCGGCACTGGTGGTCATCGTCCTGGTGACACTAAATCTGATCAGCCGCTGGATGATCCGAATCTGCCGTCCAAACGAGATGCTGGTGGTCACCGGTTCACACTCGAATCAGGGACAGCAGGGCGTGAAGGGCTACCGCGTTGTGGCCAATGGCGGCTGGACTTTTGTGAAACCGATTCTTGAAACAGCTCGGCGGATCGACGTGACCCTGCTGCCAGTTGTGGTGGAAGTGAACAACGCCTATTCCCATGGCGGAACACCACTGAACATCCAGGCCATCGCCAATGTGAAGATCAGCAGCGATCCCGAGGTGCGCAACAACGCCATCGAGCGATTCCTAGGCCACGACCAGAGCGAAATCGTGCAGGTGGCCAAAGAGAACCTCGAAGGAAACCTGCGCAGTGTTCTGGCCCAGCTCACCCCTGAACAGGTGAACGAAGACCGGTTGCGCTTTGCCGAACAGATCGCCGAGGACGTCGGCGCAGACATGCGACGGCTTGGGCTGCAATTGGACACCCTCAAGATCCAGAGCGTGTCTGACGACGTTGACTACCTGAGTTCGATCAGCCGCCGCAGGGTCGCTCAGATCGTTCGGGATGCGGAAATCGCCGAATCAGAAGCAATCGGCCAGGCCGAACGGGTGGAAGCAGAGATGGAAGAAGTGGCCGAAGTGGTGCGCACGGAAGCGGAAACCGTTGTTCTCGAAAAAGACAACGCCGTGCGCACCCAGATCGCCGAAATGGAGAAGAAGGCGCGTTCTGAGGAGGAACGCACCACGGCCGCTGAGCTGGAAGCGCGCGCCAGAGCCGAACAGAAGCTGCAAAAGGTGCGAGCCCAGCTGGAGCGCCTGAGGCTCCAGGCCGAGGAGGTGCTGCCAGCCCAGGCGAATCAGAAAGCCAAGGAGCTGCGTGCCCGTGGCAAGGCAGCCGCCACGGCAGAAGATGTCAAAGCCAGCGCCCTGGTGAATGATCTGCTCACAACGGTGTGGAATGACGCCGGCAGCACAGCCGAGCTCGTGTTTTTGCTGCAGCAAATCGAGATGGTGCTGGATCAAGCCACGAGGCTTCCCGGCCGAATCACCATCAAGCGCATCACCACCTTGGACGGCAATGACGCCAGCAGCCTGGCGAGTCTTGTGGACCTAAACCACCGGGTGGTCCGTCAGTTCTTCACCCAGGTGCACCAGATCCTTGGCATCGACCTGCTCGAAACGCTCACCAGCACCAATTCCAACACCAAAGGAGGACTGTGATGTTCATCGCCATCGGACTGACAGGAGCGGCAGGTGTCTGGGCCTTTGTTGTTCTCCTGCGGCAGCTGTATTACATCTGTCAGCCCAGTGAAGTGCTGATCTTTGCCGGTCTGCGCCAGAGCACTGCCAGCGGCAAGCGCGTGGGGTACCGCACCGTTCGTGGCGGCAGTGCTCTGCGGATCCCCCTGCTCGAAGAGGTGATGCGGCTTGATCTCAGCAACATGATCATCGATCTGCGGGTTGAGAACGCGTACTCCAAGGGGGGCATTCCCTTGAATGTTTCAGGGGTGGCCAACATCAAAATCTCGGGAGATGAACCCGGGATCCACAACGCCATTGAACGATTAATCGGTAAAACCCAAGATGAAATCCGCCACATTGCCAAAGAAACCCTGGAAGGCAATCTCCGCGGTGTGATGTCGAGCCTCACGCCGGAGCAATTGAACGAAGACAAAATCACCTTTGCCCGCACCTTGCTGGAGGAAGCGGAAGACGATCTGCAGCGCCTGGGCCTGGTGCTGGACACACTCCAGATCCAGAACATTTCCGATGATGTGCGCTACCTCGACTCCATTGGCCGCAAGCAACTGGTGGAGCTGAAGCGCGATTCACGGATTGCCGAAGCCGAAGCAAACTCACAATCGGCGGTGAAACAAGCCGAGAACGAACGGATTACGGCCCTGCGTCGCCTGGATAAGGATCTCGCGATCGCGACAGCCAATGCCCAAAAGAGAACCACCGATGCACTGACCCGGCGGGCCGCCGTCGTGGCGGAGGTGGAGGCCAGCGTGGGAGCGGAACTAGCCCGTGCGGAAGCGGAGCTTCCCGTCCAACAGGAACGGATCAAACAGGTCACCGAACAGCTGCAGGCCGACATCGTCGCCCCGGCGGAATCGGAAAGCCAGACGATGATGGCCGAAGCGAAGGGTGAGGCCGCCACAATCATTGAACAAGGGCGGTCCCAGGCCGAAGGCCTTCAGGATCTCGTGGACTCCTTGAAACGATCCGGCGATGACGCCAAACGTCTGTTTCTTCTGCAGAAACTGGAACCTCTGCTCACCATGCTGAGCGATACGGTTCAGCCAATTGAAGTGGAGGAAGTGAACCTGGTGGCCCAGAAAGACGGCGGCAACACACTTTCAATCGCCACGCTGCTGAAACAGCTGCAAAACAGCACTGGACTTCAGCTCCCCATCAATCCCCCAAAGTCAGAGCACACTCCTGACTAGATCGCTGCAGAGCGATCAGAAACCGTTGAAGTCAACCCAAAGAAAACGGTCAAATGGAATCGTCCATGGAGCTGTTTCCGGTGAGCAGATCAGGGGGCAATCCGCCGAAGGTGAGAGACAGATTTTCGGGTGTGAACACTTCGGATGTCTCGCCGTAGGCCAGCACTGTTTTATTGATCAGCACCACGAGATCGCAGAAATCACGCACATGGGTGAGGTCGTGCGTGGAGATCAGAATCGTGCATCCCTCTCGACGGAACTGCAAAAACAGATCAGCCATCAATTTCTCGGTGCGCACATCCACGCCGTTGAACGGTTCGTCGAG
>NHIA01000035.1 GCA_002170825.1 Cyanobacteria bacterium TMED177 | reverse complement strand
CCCCACCATCACACCGTAAAGAGCCCACAGGGCGACGCCGGACGTGAACAGGGCATACATCCCCAGGGAAATGGAACGCGTGTCGCCACTGCGCAGGGTCTTCACGGCTTGGGGGAAAAAACTCACCGTGGTGAGCGAAGCGGCGAGATAACCGACCAGTTCAGCTGTCATGGGAGTAGGTGACCTCGGATGTGCTCACCCTGATCCGCCGACCCGTAAACGGATGCACAAAACCGAGGGCTCTGGCATGCAGACGCATCGGACCCTCAATTTGTTCACCGTAAATCGGGTCGCCAAGGATTGGATGGCCGATCCCTGAGAGATGGGCACGGAGTTGATGCGAACGTCCCGTCAAAGGACGGATCCACAGCCGCGTGGCGTTCGTTCCTCGTCTCCGCACGCGCCAGAGCGTTAAAGACGAGCGACCATCGGGGTGAACCCCATAACGCGGAGGATCACGCTCAAGTCGTGCCAGGCGACTGTCGATCCTGCCGCTGCCTTGCAAAGACCCGCTGACCTCCGCTTCATAAAGCTTGCTGACCTTGCGCGCGGCGAACAGGGCAGAGCAGCGCCGAAGACTCTCCAATCCACGCGCCAGGAGGACCAAGCCGGATGTGTCTCGATCCAAACGATGCACCAGGTGAAGGTCCGACTCGACGCGCTGCAGCCTTGTGATCAAGGAATCCTGCAGATGCGCTCCTCGACCCGGTTGCGACAGCAATCCGGATGGTTTCGTCACCACCACCAACCAGTCATCGCAATGCAGAACGGAATAGCCGTCAGCGGTCCAGCCTGTTCGCACAGTGTTTTGTGAAAAGGGCCTGAACCTGATCAGGCGGAAGGGCCTGCACCAGGCGGGCTTCCGCTTCCACATGGTGCTGACTGCTGTGATACAGCTTCAGCTCATGGAAGGCATTCGGTTCGAGGCGGCGCGCCGCGTCCATCCCGGCACCGAGAACAGTCGGCGGCATCAGAGGCCCACCCTTGCAGAACTGCATCACATGGGCGGACTCATGGGCCAGGACCACCCAGATGTAAGCCGGGTCATCAGGAAGGTTGTTTCCGCACAACAACAACGCCTGACGTCCCTCATGAAAAGCGCCGAGAAGCCCCTGGGGACAGTCTTTGGCCACCAGTGCCTCAACGCCCGCCGATTGAATCAGGCGCAGATAGGTGCCGATGCGATCCCAACTGGAGGCCTGAACAGGTCGCCCCCAACCGAGCCCCGTGATCAAGGGCAGAAGCAGAATCCAGGCAAACCGCGACACACCAGGGGTTATGCACTTGTCTCATTGGTCTCAAAAGATGGCGTGCACGGGCCTTGATGCACGGAACTTCTGCAGATTTCAGCCTTGCATCTCGCGTTGAACTGCGGTCACCTTCTCCTCAAATGACTGCTTGACGTCAATCCGAGTGTTCAACTTCAGCGTTGTGTAGACGCGGGGAACCCCAAGCCGGTGCATCTCCTCATGACAGGCCCGTACGCAGGCCATCACCTCGTCCCAGGGCCCTTCGATTGCCGTGCCATTCGGGCCTAATTCGTGGGCCAGACCAGCCGCCGCAATCACCCGCTGGCAGGCCGCGATGTACGGCGAGAGGTGAACACCAACTCCAATCGGCACAACGCAGAGATCAACGCTGAGCCAGCTCGCGTCCGTCATGCCCCTGGGATCCTCAGACAGTTCAGCTGTGATCCGATCATCTGCCATGGACTGCTGACGGTGCCACCACTGCCCAGCCCTGGCGATCTCNACGGCCCGATGACGCTTGCGCCCATGGTCCGTGAGACTGNCGGATCGAACGGNATGCCAGGAATGAGCCAGCGACTGCAGGAGGCCTACGCAGCGTTCATGGCCAAGGCTCCAGGAGCCGCCTTTCAACGTGCGCGCGCCCTCTACATCAACAAATATCCGCTGCCCCAGAACGATGATGACCTCGNCTTAAAGCTCTACATCTGGGATGAGCAACTGGACGAGCGCGTCGAACCCGCCAACGACGGTGATCCAGCCCATCGCCTCGTCACACTGCGATCGCAACCCGGGGCCCTGGCCATCGTGCACTGGCAACAACCCGAGCCACCAACGCGCGATCACATTCGGGNATACCTCGCCAGCACCTGGGACCTGAACGCTGAAACACTGGATCTTGAGCCATCTTCGGAACCCTGGTTCCGCAATGGCGGGCACCAGACCCGCTTCCGGCCGCCCCAGCCNCCAACCTGGCANCAACAAAGCCTATTAACTCTGCGCGAATAAAAACGGAAGGTTTTCCGAAGGCTGTTCCATGCGTGATGTTCACCCGGCTACGAGTAGGAGAGCATCCCCAAATCGCATGTTCACTCAATACGCCGAGCGATACGTGCTTCGCAATGCCTCGAGCGGTCTGTATCTCGGGATCAGCGCACTGGATCAGACCATTCAAACCGACGAAAAGGTTTCCTCAGCCTGGGCTTTTCACACCCACGATGCTGCTGTCACCCATGCACGCTGGATTGGACAGGTGCACGGAGAGATCCCAGAAGTGGTGAGGATCTGAGCGGATCAACGACGGCCTCAGCGTTGTCCGATGAGATCGATCCAGTTAAGGAAGCCTTCTGCCTGAGCCGGTGATTCGTCCTCTTTTGTCATCGGGCGACGATGTTTGGCAGAGCGGGTGATCTGATCAACAGGCTGCTTGATCGAAGGATTCAGGCTTTTCCAGAACGACGACATCTCAACATTGAACCTG
The DNA here is from genome assembly GCA_002170825.1 of Cyanobacteria bacterium TMED177. Classification (GTDB taxonomy): domain Bacteria; phylum Cyanobacteriota; class Cyanobacteriia; order PCC-6307; family Cyanobiaceae; genus Parasynechococcus. Next base: position 5,113 of record NHIA01000035.1, on the reverse strand, counting down.
TNGNAATCCTTGAACGGGGTCGGTCTTCTTTTCGTCGTCATTGGCACATATGAACGTGCCGAACATCACGTCATCCCGCGATTTATCCGTGGATAAAATTGCGTAGACGTCTCGAATCTGAAGCCTGGGCACGTTGCAGCGCGGAAGCACTGCCCTGCTCCATGGCCCGTTGCTGAGCATCGAGCACATCCGATTCCGTCAGGTTGTAGCCCCACTCACGGGCCAGATCGAGGAAGTCGTGCAGATCAAGCGGTGACGCCAATTGTTCTGCCAGAACCGCATTGGACGCACGAAGCGCAAGAAAGCGATCCAGCTGATCCAAAGACATCCCAAATCCCAACCGGACTGCGACCGTTCTAGATCAACCCTTGACGGCATCGCCGCTGGCACTCGGAAGGATGAAGCGCTGCAGCAACACGAACAGGAGCAACACAGGAACGATGGAGACGACGGAGCCCGCCGCCACGATCCGCCAATCCAGGGAGAAACTGCTGGAGAGCTGCTGGAGACCCAGGGGAAGGGTGTACAACGATGGCTCATCAAGGATGACCAGGGGCCAGAGAAAATCACTCCAGGTGCCGATAAAGACGAACATCCCAAGGGTGATCAGATCAGCTCGCGCGGCTGGAATCATCACGTTCCACCACTCCCCAAGCCGGCTGCAACCATCGATCCGAGCCGCTTCCTCCAACTCCTTCGGCACCCCCAGAAAGCTTTGCCGAAGCAGGTACAACCCAAATGCCGTTGCCGCCTGGGGGATCACAAGAGCCAGAAGCGTGTTGCGCAGCCCCAACTGCACCATCAATANATANAGGGGGATCATCACCACCTGAAACGGAATCAGGATCGTGGCCACCACCAGACCCAGCACCAAACCCCGACCGGCGAATCGCATCCGGGCCAGGGGGTAGGCCGCCAGCGAACAGAACAGCAGGTTGGCGCCGACGGCCAGGGCACTCACCACCGTGCTGTTGATCAGATAAGTGGTGAGGGGGTTGTCCTGAAACAACCGCCGATAGGCATCAAAACTGGGTTGGGNGGGCAACAGCGCCGGCGGACTGCTGAAAATGTCCTCTGCCGGGCCTTTGAGCGACGTGCTCACCAGCCACAGCAGTGGAACCAGCACTAGAAGCGCCAACAACAGGAGCAGGGCCAGCTGGACTGCCCGTTGAAGGGAATGGCGCATGGACGTCTGCTTCAGAGCGTGGGCCTGGGATCCAGAACAACAGGATCCTTCTGCGGATGCAACGGCCGAAGCTCCTCGGCCGCNACNAGACGGTTTAAGGCATTCACGAATGCCATCGCCGCAGCCACCACCACATCGGTGTCAGCGGCATGACCGGAATAGAGCGTCCCATCCCGGCGCAGACGGATCGTCACTTCACCCATGGCATCAATGCCCTCCGTCACAGATTTCACCGAGAACTCGATGAGCTCATTGGGAACCCCAGCCAACTGATTGAGAGCCCGACACACCGCGTCCACCGGGCCTGTGCCAACGGCAGAGACGGTTTGCTCTACACCATTCTCTTCCGACAGCGTCACGGTGGCGGTGGGTTTTAGGCTGCTGCCACAGCTCACCTGAACGAGGTGCAGCTGAAAACGGGCCTCAGGCTGCTGAACCTGCTCGCTGACGATCGCCTCGAGGTCACGATCGGTGATCTCCCGTTTGCGATCGGCCAGATCCTTGAATCGCGCAAAGGCCTCATCCAGGTCGTCCCGGGTGAGGTCGTAGCCCAGTTCCTCAAGCCGGGCCCGCACAGCGCTTCGTCCGCTGAGCTTGCCCAGTGAAATGCGGTTGTCGCTGAGCCCGACGGTTTTCGCGTCAACGATTTCATAGGTGAGGCGATTCTTGAGCACCCCGTCCTGATGGATGCCGGATTCGTGGGCAAAAGCGTTGGCACCGACGATCGCCTTGTTGGGCTGCACCACCATTCCGGTGAGATTGGAAACAAGACGGGACGTCTTGGTGATCTCCTCGGTTCGAACTGCGGTGAGGGGTGTGGGGCTGTCTTCCTGACGACCGAGGAACGGGTTGAAGTAGCGACGGCGCACATGCAACGCCATCACAAGTTCCTCGAGGGAGGCGTTTCCAGCACGCTCACCGATGCCATTAATTGTGCACTCCAGCTGGCGGGCTCCGTTCTTTACCGCTTCCAAAAAGTTGGCCACAGCCAAACCGAGATCGTTGTGACCATGGACGGAGAGCACCGCTTCTCCAATATTGGGGACATGCTGATTGATCCCCGCAATCAGCGCACCGAATTCCGTGGGCGTGGTGTAACCAACTGTATCGGGGATGTTGATGGTGCTGGCCCCCGCTGCAATGGCCGCCTCAATCACCTCGTACAGAAATTCCGGATCGCTGCGACCGGCGTCTTCNCAAGAGAACTCCACGTCGTCNACCAGTGAACGGGCGTAGCTCACCATCTCNGGNACGATCGCCGAGCACNTCNNNNCGGCTNTTGCGCAGCTTGTGCTCAAGATGNATGTCNCTGGTGGCAATGAAGGTGTGAATGCGCCGCCGCGGTGCCGGCGCCACAGCATCAGCGCAGGCCTTGATATCCGGTTTGGACGCACGGGCCAATCCGCAGATCACAGGACCGTTCTCACCACCGACCTGCTGTGCGATCCGCTGCACAGCCGCAAAGTCACCTGCGCTGGCGAAGGGGAATCCGGCCTCGATGACATCCACGCCGAGACGGGCTAGCTGCTGAGCGATCGCCAGCTTTTCCTCCAGGTTGAGGCTGGCCCCGGGGGACTGCTCACCATCCCGGAGAGTGGTGTCGAAGATCAGGACGCGACCGGGATCTTTGGCCATGACAACGTGCTGCCGGGATTCTTAGTCGGAATGACTATGACTTAATTGATCTTAGTTCAGCCGTTGCAGCCAAAACCGGATTAAATTCGCTCACTGTTGGGCGAACGGCCAGTGAGCAATGGCGCTCTTGCCCTGGTGCTGCACGCACACCTGCCCTACGTCCGATCGGTGAACCCCGGTTCCCTTGAAGAGGACTGGTTTTTTCAGGCGCTGATCGAGTGCTATCTGCCGCTGCTCGATGTTCTCGAGCAGGCGGCTGCCGATCCGCAGTGCCAACCGAAGCTCACCATCGGGCTTTCTCCGACGCTGCTGTCTCTGCTCAGCGATCAGGACCTGCGCCAACGATTCCCCATCTGGCTGGAGCAGCGACTCAACCTTCTGCCCCTGGCCAATCCCGCACTGCACGAGGCCAGGGACCACCTCGAGGCAGCGATCATCCGGCATCGCGCCGCCTGGATCGCGTGCGGCGGTGATCTGATCGGCCGGTTTGCTGCTCTTCAACGGGCAGAGGTGGTGGATCTGCTCACCTGCGGTGCAACCCATGGCTATCTACCGCTGCTGCGCCAGCACCCCGAGGCGGTTCGCGGACAGCTGCGCACCGCCGTGCGTGAACACCACCGGCTGATCGGTGAACGGCCCATGGGCGTCTGGTTGCCGGAGTGCGCCTATTACGAAGGATTGGACCACTGGATGCGCGATGCAGGGCTGCGTTACGCCGTGCTCGATGCCCATGGTCTGCTGCACGGTCGCCCCCGTCCGCGTTACGGGGTTTACGCCCCGATCTGCAGCCGCAACGGGGTCGCCTTCTTCGGACGGGACAGTGAAGCGACCTTACCGGTGTGGTCGGCAAAGGATGGCTACCCCGGTGACCCCGAATACCGTGAATTCCATCGCGACCTGGGCTGGGATCTCCCGCTTGAACATCTCCAGCCCCTTGGCCTGACCGAGCCGCGTCCCCTTGGGTTGAAATTGCATCGCGTCACCGATCACAACGCGCCGCTTGAACAGAAACAGCCCTACCGACCGCAGCTGGCTGCCGAACGGGTCCGCACCCATGCCGGCCACTACCTCCGCGGCCGCCGTCAGCAGCTGAATCAGCTGAGCGGAACCATGGGAATCAGCCCGTTGCTGGTGGCCCCGTTCGATGCGGAACTGTTTGGCCACTGGTGGTTTGAAGGCCCTTCGTTTCTCGCCGAGCTGTTCCGGCAGGGACCCGCGGAAGGAGTTCCCTTCTCCCGCTTGAGAGATGTGCTGGATGGGTCCCAGCAATTGCAACTCTGCGACCCTTGCCCCTCCAGCTGGGGACAAGGTGGATATCACAATTACTGGCTGAACGAAAGCAACTCCTGGATCATTCCAGAGTGGGAAAAAGCCGGCGAAGCCATGGTGCGACGTTGCAGTCGCGGTGTTGCACGGGAAGAGGATCTGGAGATGCTCAGCCAGGCTGCCCGTGAACTGTTGCTGGCCCAGTCCTCGGACTGGAGTTTCATCCTGCGGGCCGGCACCACTACAGAGCTGGCGCGGGAGCGCATCAAACGCCACCTATCCAGGTTTTGGACGCTGATGGCAGTGATCGATGGCGACGCTGAGATGGCAGATGGGTGGTTGGCTGAAGTCCAGCAAGACGATTGCCTGTTTCCGATGATTCAACCCCTGGACTGGGCGAAGTTGGGTACTTGAGTCTTTGGTCGTCCCAACACCAACCCCCGCCGCAACTCCCAGGGCGAAAGGGCGAACAAGCGCAACATCACGCCCATCAACCTGGGCAGCGGCAACGTATTGGTGAGGAAGCCAAACCACTCCTCCCGCGGCAGCGAGAAAAAGGTGGCGAAGTGGGTGCGCAACAAGGCTTCGTTGAAACCCATCAACCGGCCCAAGCCGAACTGATAGAGCTGGTGGCGCAGCACCAATTCAATCGGCCAGAGCGCCTGCCAACCCCGTTGTGCCAAAGCCGCTGAGCCCAGGCTTGGATTGGCGAGGGCTTNGGCAATGGCCTCGGCCAGGTCAGGCCCCCGCCGCAGCAGCGATCCCACCATGTAGCCCGAGGCGGGATGCACCATGCTCGCCGCACCACCAAAGGCCAACACCGGCTGGCTCCGGTCCGGCAGCGGCAGATTCATCGGGAAGAGGCAAAACTCCTCATGGATCACCTCGGTGATCTGCACACCGCGCTGATCGAGGCGTTGCTGCAGTCGTTGCTTGAGCACGGCGTAGGGAACACCTGGTGCCAAAGCGAGGGAGGTCTCCTCCACGAAGAACACCCCATCGCCCAGATCCATCGCATACAAAAAC
>NHIA01000034.1 GCA_002170825.1 Cyanobacteria bacterium TMED177 | reverse complement strand
GCCTCGAAAAAAGCATCGATGTGCGGAGCAATGGCACCGCCGCCGCTGATGGGATAAGCCAGCTGCCCTCCACTGAGCTGAAGCCGCAGCTTGGGCCAGATCAATGCCGAAGCCAAAGCATGCAAAGGCCAACGCAGTGCCGCTTCGGCCATCGCCAGCAACCGATCGGATGCCGAAACCGGTTCGAGCATGAGCGCGCGGGCGCGACGCAGCGCCAGCCGCTGGGCTGCGCTGTTGGCCAAAGCTCGACGCAACAGCCTCTGCCGCGACGGTGGAAACGTTTTGAGCACATCCTCAAATCCGGCCTGCACCGCCTCCCACAACCGTGGGACGGTCGCCATGGCGATCGGCCGCACCCGTGGCAGATCCTTTTTCAGCTGCTTGATCGTGGTGTAGGTCTGTGTGCAGGCGCAGGACAGGAAGTAGTAGCTGGCACTGCGTTCGTAGGCGTGCCAGATCGGCAGCACGCTCAACACCGGTGAGCCCGGTTCGGGGTAGGCCACGCAGGCCAGGGAACTCATCTGATGCAGCAGGTTGGCGTGGCTGAGCGGCACACCCTTGGGCCGACCCGTGGTTCCGGAGGTGTAGAGCACCGTGGCGATGGCATCACGACCACCCGACGGGACGACCTCCGCCTGCCCCGCACCTGAAGCCAGGAAGGCATCCCAACCCAGTGCACCCTCAGCCGGTTCGCCTTCGAGCTGCAGCACAAAACGGAGGCCCGAACGCTGCTGGGGGGACAAGGCCAGACGCTGCCAGAGCTCAGCGTTCTGCACCACCAAGGCTGTGGCGCCGCAGTCCTCAAGGATGTAGCGGAGCTCCTCCACCGGCGCCGACGCCCCGCGGACCGCATCCGCAGCCCCCGAGCGCATCAGGCCCTGATCGGCCACCAACCAGCGGGGACTGTTTTCCGCAAACAGCGCCACCACATCCCCTTGCTGAACACCCTGGAGACGGAACGCCGCCGCCGCCAAGGCAATGCGCTGAGCCAGCTCCCCGAAGCTGAAGCGCTCGGGATGGGTGGCATGGGGTGCGTCCAGGGCCGTGATGCTGCCGTGGCGGTCAGCAAGCCAGGGCCAGACCGCATCGACCCGCTGCAGGCTCTGAACATGGCCATGGCGTTGCAGGGCGTCCTGCTCTCGAGCCGTGGGAGACCAGCTGGCGGTCATTCAAGAGATCGCATCAACCGATTAGGCCTATCACGCTTCTGTTGACCAGGCCAGACCAAAACGGGTGGCAAAGGCATCCCGCATCAACGGTTGCACCTGCTCAACCGTCAAACCAGGCCTCCAGTCCGCCAGACGTCCCACCGCTCGACCGTGCAGCCCACAGGCTGTGATCTGCCCGAATCCAGTCATGTCGCAGTCAATGTTCAAGGCCAGGCCGTGCTGGGTGATCCAACGGCGGCAACCCACCCCGATTGCGGCCACCTTGCGGTTGTCAACCCAGATCCCCGTCAAACCCGGCTGGCGTTCCCCCTGGAGGTCCAGCTGCTCCATCACATCGATCAACACCTGCTCCAGTTGGCGCAGATACCAGTGAAGATCCGGACAACGCCGCTGAAGATCCAGCACTGGGTAAGCCACCAGTTGGCCGGGCAGGTGATGGGTCACCTCCCCGCCCCGATCGATGCGATGCACGGGTGCTGGGGGTTCGTTGATCGGGAAGTGGAGGTGGTCGCTGCTCGCGCCACGGCCAAGGGTGTAACAAGGCTGATGTTCCAGCAGCCATAGGGCCTCCCGGGCATCAGAGCCCTCAAGAAGACGTCGCTGCCAGGCGCGTTGCTCGGCCCATGCCCGCTCGAACGACACCGGACCCTGCGGCTCAAAAAGAATTGCGGAGCCGGGGTGGGCCGAATCGTTGTGCGCATCTAGTTTGCCGATAACAACCGGCACAGGAGCGAGGCATGAAGTTGCTGATCCATGGTCGCAACCTCGAGATCACGCCGGCGCTGAGGGATTACACCCAAACCAAACTCGAACGGGCCACCCACCATTTCGGTGATGCGGTTCGAGAAGCGGATGTGCATCTCTCAGTCGCCCGCAACCCCCGGGTTCCTCAGCAAACTGCCGAGGTGACCGTTTTCGCGAACGGCACCGTGATCCGCGCCCAGGAACGCAGCGAAAATCTCTACGCCAGCATCGACATGGCGGCCGGGAAACTCGCCAGGCAGCTACGGCGTTGGAAGGAACGCCACACCGATCACCACCACAGCCACGGCCACAGCGCCAGCGAAACCCCGCCGACGGAATCTGTGAATGATGAGACCCCTGTGGAGGGCTCTCTGCTGCAAGGGCGTGAGGCGGAATTGCCCGATCCAGGTGTGCGACGCAAGTACTTCGCCATGCCACCGATGACGATGGAAGAGGCCCGCCGCCAGCTCGATCTCATCGACCATGACTTCTACCTGTTCCGTGACGCCGACAGCGACGAACTGCAGGTGATCTATCGCCGAAACCATGGTGGATACGGCGTCATCCAGGCTCGGGAATGACCGTCATCGGCACCCATGGCTGACAAGAGGCAGGACCTGCCCGATCTGCCCACCTGTCTGGATCAGGCGGTTCTAGACCCGTTGCTCACGCTGGAGCAGCTCCACGAACGTTGCGATGCCGGCCGTCAGGAGAAGGTGCGTGCCATCTGCACAACATTGCGCCAGTTGCCCCTGCTGCGGGAGCGGCTTGGCGGCCGCGACGGGCCTCGACTGATCGCAGCGATCGGGTTTCCGTTCGGCGCACTGCCCTCAGAACTGCGCTTGGCCCAGGCGGAATGGGCAGCGTCCCACGGGGCCGACGAACTGGATGTGGTGCCGGACTTCTACAGCCTGGTGCAGGGGGAGACCAGTGCTTTCGCAGAGGACCTCGGGGCGATTACGGCCCTGGGGCTCCCGGTTCGCGTCGTTCTGGACGTGGCCCGTTTGAACGAAGAGCATCAGGCCCTGGCGGTTGAGGCCTCCATCGATGCCGGAGCCTGCGGTGTTCAGAGTGGGAACGGCTTCGGTCCGGCTTGCCAGCCGCAACAGGTGTCCGAACTCGTACGGCTGAGTCGGGGGCGTTGCGCAATCAAGGCCGCCGGGGGCATCCACCTGCCGCAGTTGGCCCTGGAGCTTCTGGAGGCCGGCGCCGCCTTGCTCGGCACCAGCAGCGCGCCTGAACTGTTGCAGGCCCTGCGGCGACCAGCGTCCTGAGTGGCGGAACGCACCCTCACAGGGCTCGCCCTCAAGGTGGGGCCGCTTGGGGAACACGACCGGCTGCTCAGTCTGCTGAGTGAGGCAGAAGGGATCACTCGCCTGGCAGTGCCGGGAGCCCGGCGGCCCAAAAGCAGCCTGGCGGCTGCAGCACCCTTGACTTTGCTGGAACTGCAGGTGGGAGGCCGCAGTGGCCTGGCTCGGGTGCGGCAGCTGCGGGTGCTGCAGAGCTTTGCCGGCCTCGGACGGAACCTGGAAACCCTCTCGGCAGCCCAGGCTCTGTGCGATCTGTGCCTGCTGATGGCGACCCAGGATCCAGTGGAAGGGCTGCTGGCCATGCTTCAGCTTCACCTCCAGCGACTGGAGAATTACGGCGACGCTCAAGAGTTGGTGCTGGCCAGCACCGTGCAGGGCGCCATCCATCTGCTCACCCTGGGCGGCTACAGCCTGCCCTTGCAGCGCTGTTGCCTGAGCGGAATGCCGCTCGAACCACCCATCGGCCAGTGGGACTGGCGCTGCAGCCTGCTGGCTGAGGACGGTTTTGCCATCGATCGTCAATCGGGATCGGCCATCAGCCTCAATCCGTCGGAACTGGCCTTACTGCAACGGCTGAGCCGCGCAGATCTTCCCCGTCGCCGCGATGGGGAACTGATGGGACCGCAGATCGTTTGGCTGAAGCTGCTCAGCGTGGTGGAAATCTGGATCCGCACCCACCTGCCACGCAGCAGCAAGGCCCTGGCCATGTTGAGGGAATCGATCATTGCGGCGCAGGTAAGCCAACATGGCCGCGACGCAGAAAGCAGTTGAGCGGTTCCGTAGCCAGCCCTCCCGACACCGGCCGGCGCGGTCTTCAGGCGGTGATCCGTCTCGATGGCTTCCGCCGGCTCTGGATCGGACAGATCTTTTCCCAGCTGGCCGACAAGTTCTACATCGTGCTGATGGTGTTTCTGATCGCCCAGTACTGGGTGAGCAGTGACCCCCAGAGCAACGGAGCCCTGGCGGAAGTGGCATCCGCCATCCGCATGGACATCGAAACCCGCGCCGAGCGGATCACCCTTCTAGCCACTGGCATCTACGTCGCCAACACCGTCCCCGCCATCCTGCTGGGGATGCTGGCTGGCGTCTGGGCGGATCGCTGGCCGAAGCGGCGCGTGATGGTGGCTTCCAACGCCATGCGCGCCCTGCTGGTTCTGTTCGCACCGTTCTGCCTGGTGCCTGGCCCGTTGTTTCTCGGGCTCAGCTGGGGGTACTGGGCCTTGCTGGTGATGACCTTCCTCGAATCGGTGCTCACCCAGTTTTTTGCACCCGCCGAACAGGCCGCCATCCCACTGCTGGTGCCGCGAGAGCTTTTGCTGGCAGCCAATTCCCTGTACCAAGCCACGAGCATGGCCGCCACAATCGTGGGCTTTGCTCTCGGAGAGCCAATCCTGCGGCTGCTCAATCAAGCCTTCCTGCAACTCGGCCTCGCGGGTGGTGAATTTCTCCTGCTTCCCTTCTGCTACGGCATGGCCGCCGTGAGCCTCAGCACGATCCGGATCAGCGAAACCGCTCGCCTCAACAAGGACATCGGCATCCTCGAGGAGATCAAGGAAGGGTTACAGGTGCTGGTGAAGCGTCCGTCGGTGCGACGGGCCATGCGCAACCTGGTTCTCCTCTACAGCCTGCTGGCCGCCATGTATGTGCTGGCGATCAGCCTGGCCGGGTCGATCAACAGCCTTGGGCCAACAGGCTTCGGCACACTTCTGGCCATGAGCGGTCTCGGCATGGCCGTAGGTGCCGTGCTCACAGCCCAGGTGGGACATCACATCAGCCGACATCACCTCGGAGCGACAGGCCTGGCAGCGATCACGTTCTGCCTCGTGATGCTCGGACAGCTGCAGGGCCGGTTGTTGATCTCACTGGCCCTCTGCACGCTGCTGGGGATCGGTGCGGCGCTCGTGGCCATCCCGGCCCAGACCACCCTGCAGGAGGACACCCCGGAACAGGAGCGGGGACGGGTCTTCGGTCTGCAGAACAACCTGATCAACATTGCCCTGAGTCTGCCGTTGGTCCTGGCGGGAACCCTGGTGAGCAGCGTTGGACTGGAACCGGTGCTGCTGCTGCTGGCCGGACTTGCCCTTGTGGCCGCCGTGCTCGAACGGCCCTGGAAGCGCTGCTAACTTGCGACTTCGCCTGAGGAGGGCAGACACGGTTGGCGCAGATTGCCTGGTTGGGTAAAAAGTCGCCGTTCTGCGGGAACGTCTCCTACGGCCTCAGCACCACGGAGGCCCTGCGACTTAGGGGGCATCAAACCCACTTCATCCATTTCGACAACCCACGCAACCCGGAGAGCGGCGGCACCTCCCTTTTGGCCAACGACCCGGACGTGAGCCTGCCTTACCTGGTGAAATCGCAGGTTTACACCATCCCTTCACCGGGGGCCCAGCGAGAGCTTCGGGACTCACTCGAGCGGCTGAAGCCGGACATCGTTCACGCCAGCCTCACGCTCTCTCCATTGGATTTCCGCCTGCCGGAGCTCTGCCAGCAGCTTGGGGTCCCCCTGGTGGCCACTTTCCATCCCCCGTTCGATGTGGGGCTGCGCAACATCACTGCCGGAACCCAGCAGCTCACCTATCAGCTTTATGCCCCCGCCCTGGCCCGCTATGACCGCGTGATCGTGTTCTCCCAGCTGCAGGCTGATGTGCTGATCCGACTTGGCGTACCCGAAACGCGCCTGGTGGTGATTCCCAATGGCGTGGACACGGAACGATGGGCACCGGCCAGCCCAAGCACCACGTCCCTGACGCTGAAACGGGTCCGGGAACGCCTCGGTGGACAACGGGTGTTCCTCTACATGGGCCGTCTCGCCACAGAGAAAAACGTCGAAGCACTGCTCCGGGCCTGGCGCCTGACATCACCAGCTGGATGCCGGCTGGTGATTGTGGGTGATGGCCCCTTACGAGGCGGCTTGATGAACCAGTTCGCCGATGAGGACGTGCTCTGGTGGGGATATGAGCCTGATCAGGAGACCCGTGTGGCCTTGCTCCAGTGCGCCGAGGTGTTTGTGCTTCCAAGCCTTGTGGAAGGGCTGTCCCTGGCCCTGCTGGAAGCCATGGCCAGCGGCACGGCCTGTGTTGCCACGGATGCTGGGGCCGATGGAGAGGCGCTTGAGGATGGGGCCGGCATCGTGCTGAGCACCCAGGGCGTCACCACACAGCTCCGTACGCTTCTGCCGGTGCTGCGGGAGCAGCCCGTGCTCACAGCCGAACTGGGGCGTCGAGCACGCGCACGTGCCCTGGATCGCTACACCATCAGCCGCAACATCGACGCGATCGAAGCCCTGTACAGCTCCTTGCTCCAACCGGCCCACCAGGCTGCCTGAATCAGGCCAGCTGACGACTCCGTTCTGCAGCAGCGATCACCGCCTCGATCACAGCCGAGCGGGTTCCACCACGCTCCAGTGCTCGCATCCCGGCGATGGTGGTTCCCCCTGGCGAGGTGACCATGTCTTTGAGGATGGCGGGATGAAGCTGACGTCCATCCAGCAAGGCTGCGGTGCCAGCCAGGGTGCGATGGGTCAGGCGGTGGGCCAGATCCCTGGGCAAACCGGCCGCCACGGCACCATCGGCCATGGCCTCCGCCACCAACGCCACAAAGGCCGGCCCTGAGGATGTCAGGGCCAGAAAGGCATCCAGCTTCTCTTCGGGCAGCTCCAGAACCTCGCTGACACCAACAAACAGTTGCCGCACTTGAAGGCGCTGCTCAACCGTGATGTCCTTGCCCCAGGCCAATGCCGTCAGACCTGCTCCAACAAGGGCTGGCGTGTTGGGAACAGCCCGTACAACCCGATGACTCGGGAAGAGACGCTGCAAACGCTCGATGCTGACGCCGGCCAGGACAGACACCAGCAGTGGTGAATCGCCGACGCCAGGTGCGGACGCCGAAACTGCGTCGATCTGCTGGGGCTTGATCGCGAGAAGCTGCAGCGGCGCAGACCAGACGTCAGCAGCTTCGGCTGCATCCACCGGATGAATGGCGATGTCCGCGAAGGCGCCCTTGCGACAGGAAACCGCACTCTCAGGTCGACCGACAACGGCAACAACACGTTCGGCTGACACCTGCCCGCTCAACAAAAGCGGCTCAATCAGGGCCTGGGCCATGCGGCCCAGGCCGATCACCCCCAGCGCCGGGCTGAGCGTCAAAGCGCGGTAGCGCCCCAGGCAGGGGACGGAGCTGCAGCAACCTCCGGCTGCTCGCCACCATCCTGTTCGCGGCTCACAACCGTGGGGGTTGAGGCCTCTTCATGGCTGGTGTTGGTCACCGTCACACAGCTCGGTGCGAACAGGAAGATGCTCTCGCCAACCCGCTCCTGGTGGCCATCGATGGCGAAGGTGCCACCGGCCACGAAATCGACAGCCCGCTGAGCCTGGTCTGGCTCCATCATCGTCAGATTGAGGATGACGGTCTTGCGTTCGCGCAGCGCCTGAATGGCGCGGGGCATCTCATCGAAACTCCGAGGTTCCATGAGATTCACTTCAGCCGCCGCTGTGCTGATGCCTGGCATCCCGATCACATTGGAGCCAGGGAGCGAATCGCCCAGATCAAATGGATTGCTCTCCCCGATCGTCGCCAGAGCACCACCATCAGCCTGGCTGGCACGCTGATCGTGTTCGGGCTGTTCGTCCTCGTAGACCAGATCATCGAGATCGCCATCGAGATAGTCGTCTCCGGCGACGACGGCACGCAGGCGGGAAATCAGCGACACCTTTGAACTCCTCTCGGGCTGAGACGTATGGGGAAGGCCGTTGGAGAAGCCACCCTGATACCTGAATAACGTTTCAGCCAGCTCTCAGCAAGTCATCCAATGACGCGGGATGCCTCAGGTCGGGGGCCGAACAGCACGGAGCCCAGACGCAACCAGGTGCCTCCCGCCGCGACCGCCTCGCGCCAGTCACCGCTCATTCCCATGGAGCACTCCGGCAGACCGAGTTGATCAGCCAGAACCCTGCACTCCGAGAACAGGGCAGATCGTTCGGCCGGCTGACAATCGATCGGAGCCATCGTCATCAGACCGACGATGCGCATCGCCGGCAGGCGGCCCAGATCCGACCAGGCCTCGAGCAGTTCGTTCGGCGCAAAGCCTCCCTTGTTGGGGTCGGGCCGCAACTTGACCTGCAAAAACACATCCGGGCAGACCGACTCCTCATCAGCGATGCGGGACACCCGTTCCGCCAGGGCCAGGGAATCCACCGAATGAATGACGGTGAACGCCCGCACCACGCCGCGGACCTTGTTGCTCTGCAACCGTCCGATGAAGTGCCACTCAAGCTCTTGATCCGCCAGAAGCTCCTGCTTGGGCAGGGCTTCCTGGAGCCGACTCTCCCCGAAGGCGCGTTGCCCAAGCCGAGCCAGTGCATGGATTGATGCCGCCGGGTGGCCCTTGCTCACCGCCAACAACCGCGCCGTGGGTGGAAGCGCCGCGCGCAAGGACGTCCATCGATCGGCAAGTGGACCCGACAAGGCTGGTGCTCAGATGAAGGTCTGATCGAACAACTGGCGCCAGTTGTCCAGATCCTCACCACCGATGCGCTGGCACCGCTGGAGATTCACATCCGCGTGATGGCGAGCGTCGCCGTAGGGGATCACCTCGAACTGGGCTCCGCGCGGTTGCAACGTCACCAGGAAGAACATGCGCTGGGCGTACAAGGTGGCGTAGACGTCACGTCCTTCCCCAGCCGGTGCAACCCGATAAAGCATCCCGAAGGTGGGGTGGTTGAGATAGCGCTCGGCAGCCATTTATGCAGCCTCCGTTACATGGCACCGTACCTAGTCCTCAAACCCAGCACGCTCAGAAGGGCGAGGACAGCCAGCCCATTGAGCACTGGTGCCGGTTGCTGCTCCGCCAGGCGGAAGCGTGATGGCCCAAGAATCCTGCCTCCCCGCGCGAGCAGAGCGTCCGCCCCTTGCTCTGCCCGCAGCAGGATGTTGGCCAGAAGACGCTCTCCGACCGCCAGGACCAGACCGAAAGAGGCTTTGAAGCCGAGCCGCCGCAGATTCACAGCCCGACTGGCGAGGGAACGCAGCAGGTTCTGCAGTTCCTCCTGCACCAGGGGCAGAAAGCGCAGGGCCAGCAGGAGCTGAAAACCGAGCCGCTCCACGGGCAGACCAAGGCGTTGCAGCGGTGCCAGACACCAACTCAGGGCCCAGACCAGATCCTCAGGCGACGTGCTGACCAGCACAAGATTGACGCTGTGGATGACGGTGAAGATCAGGGTTGATGTCCGCAGCCCGAGCAGCAGCGAAGCCCGGTCGACCATCAGCGGCCCCAGCTCGAACAACACCCATGACGGCCCCTGGAGCGCCGCATCCGGCAGTTCCTGGGCGGAACGAAGCGCCAGCGTTGCCGGGGGATCAGCGGCCGGCAACAACATCGACAGCGTGCCGACGGCAAGGGACAACAGGGTCAGCAGCAGCAGCGAACGCCACCAGATGCGGCGGGGCAGGCCGCAAACCAACGTCAGAGCCAGCAACGCCGCCACAAGCCCGAGCCGCCAGAGAGGGCCGGCCAGCACCGGTGTCAGCAGAAACACCAACGACCATGCCAGCTTCAGACGGGGATCCAGCCGACGAAGCCAGCCCTCGCGACCATCGACGTACTGCCCCATGGGGATCTGCCGGAGCCAGTCCATGGCTCAGCCCTGCCGGTTCTGTTGGCGGGCGATATCCCGTTCCGCATCCCGTTGCTGCTTGCCGCGCCAGAACAACTTCACCGGGGTACCGTCGAAACCGAGACCCTCGCGGATCTGACGCTCCACATAGCGCCGGTAGGTGTCGCCGAACAGCTTCGGGTCGTTGACGAACAGCGTGAAACTGGGCGGACGGCTGGACACCTGTGTGCCGTAGTAAAGCCGCCCCTGGCGCCCGCCCCGGGTTGTGGGGGGACTGCGCCAGCTGAGAGCTTCCTTGAGCACCTCGTTGACCACGGATGTGCTGACCCGGCGACGGTGCTGCTCCACGGCCAGGGCTGCCAGAGCGAAGATGCTCTCCACCCGCTGCCCGGTAAGCGCCGATGTGAACAACATGGGCGCCCAGTCGAGGAAATAGAGCTTGGCGCGGAGCTCTTTTTCCGTCGCCGTCATGGTGTGGCTGTCCTTCTCGACCGCATCCCACTTGTTGACCACCACCACACAGGCGCGGCCGTCCTCCTCGATCCGCCCCGCCAGGCGTTGATCCTGCTCGGTCACCCCATCCAGGGCATCGATCACCAGAACGCAGACATCACTGCGGTCGATGGCCTTGAAGCTGCGGTTGATGCCGAAGAACTCAGGGCCGTAGTTGACGCTGCGGCGACGGCGGATTCCTGCCGTATCAACCAAACGCCAGGAGCGGTTCTCCCGCACGATGCTGGTGTCGATCGTGTCGCGGGTGGTGCCGCGGATCGGGCTGACGATTGCCCTCGGCTCGCCGCAGATTGAGTTGAGCAGACTCGATTTGCCCACATTGGGGCGCCCGATGATCGCCAGCTGAATCGGCTCTTCCTCATCCCCCTCCTGATCCTTGGGGGGCAGGAAGGTGAGCACCTGATCGAGCAGATCCCCGGTGCCGGCGCCATGGATGGCCGAAATCGGGTAAGGCTCACCGAGCCCAAGACTCCAGAATTCTGCCGCCATCGCCAGTCCCTGTTCCGGCGATTCGCACTTGTTCACCGCCAGCAACGTGGGGCAGGGGCGACTGCGCAGAAACTCGGCGATGGATTCATCCGCGGCCGTGATGCCCTGCTGACCGTCGACGATCACAACGGCAACACTCGCCTCTTCCAGGGCGAGTCCGGCCTGTTCACGGATCTCCGGCAGGAACTCACTGTCGTCGTCGAACACCAGACCACCGGTGTCGACCACCTTGAATTCACGATCACCCCAGAAGCCGTCCTGATAGGTCCGATCACGGGTGACGCCGGGCTGATCGTGAACAATGGCCTCCCGACTGCGGCAGAGGCGGTTCACAAGGGTGGACTTGCCGACATTGGGGCGTCCGATGATCGCGACGACGGGACGCGCCAAGGGGCGGACTCCGATCAATCCATGACCCTACTAAGTCGAGGAAACCGAAATCTTTCAGAGCGAGACTCACGAGACGCAGCCGAGACGGCTAGGTCGTGACCAGCACATCGCGGCTTCCATGCTCGAGCTTGTCGCCAGCCTTGTGGTCGATCTCTCCGACCAGCGACTGATTGCCTACAACCAACAAAACGAGGTGGTGAGGATCATCCCGGTCAGCACCGGCAAGGCCTCCACCCCAACCCCGATCTTCGACACGAAGGTGTTCACGAAATACCGCTCCGTCACCATGCGAAGCCGCACCTACACCGTGCCTGGCGTCCCGTACACGATGTGCGTGAGTGCCAATGAGGCGATCTGCATTCATGCCGCTCCCTGGCAGGAGAATGCCGGCCAGGCCTTCGGTGTACCCCGCAGCAACGGCTGCGTTCGCATGCCCATGGCCCAGGCCCGCTGGCTGTTCGAGAACACGCCGATGGGCACCCCGGTCAGCATCCAGGCCTGACCACCTGAAAGCAGCAGGCGTGGATCACTGCACGGGCAAATCCCCCGGATGGCCTCGCACGGGATCCGATGGAATCGGCAACTCGGGAGCCAACGGTCCCTGCTCCGCCAAGGGCTCCCCTGCCTGGGCCAGCCAGGCCAGGAGCCAGCTGACGGCCGTGGCGCGGCGGGTTCGGCGTGGATACAGCTCGCCGATGCGATACCCCTGAAAAGCCAGCTGCTGTTTGAGCAATTGCTTGTGCTGCTTGGGGATCGAACGGGTGAGCCGCACCGACGCAGGTCGCTCCGCAATCAGTTGCGGGCTCTCGGGAAAGGCCTCAACCCAGTCAGCAGGAGTGTCTGGCCCTGCGATCCAGGAGTCGCCTGAATCCTGATACCCCAAGCGTTCCCAGATCCGCTCGCAAACGAAACGGTCACTGCAGCGATCCTCAAGGATCTGAACAAGCAGTGCTCGGCTGAGGGGCCAGGGAGTGGTCACATCGGTGGGCAGCATGGAGCCATGCTCGCTTCCACCCCGCTGCTGTTGCCCAGTTCCGGCACACCACGCCAGCTGGCGTGCCGGGTGCTGCAGTCGCCCCTGGCCGGGGTCAGCGATCGGGTGTTCCGCCGTCTCGTGCGTCGATGGGCACCGGACGCCCTGCTGTTCACCGAGATGGTGAATGCCACCAGTCTTGAGCTGGGCCACGGTCGCTGCAAGGTGGAGGAGCTCGCCGAGGAGCAGGGACCCATCGGAGTGCAGCTGTTTGACCACCGACCCGCCGCCATGGCCGATGCGGCGCGACGGGCGGAGGACGCCGGAGCGTTTCTGATCGACATCAACATGGGTTGCCCGGTGCGCAAGATCGCCCGCAAGGGGGGCGGCTCCGGTCTGATCCGCGATCCGGATCTGGCCAGCCGGATCATCGAAGCGGTGGCGACGGCCGTGACACTTCCGGTGACGGTGAAGACCCGACTGGGGTGGTGCGGCAGCGATGCTGATCCGCCGACGTGGTGCCGCCAGCTTCAGGATGCCGGCGCCCAGTTGCTGACCCTGCACGGACGCACCCGCGACCAGGGCTTCAAGGGGGCCGCGGACTGGTCTGCCATCGCAGCCGTCAAGCAATCCCTCACCATTCCGCTGATCGCCAATGGCGACATCAATTCCGCGGATGACGCCAAGCGCTGCNTGGAACAGACCGGGGCTGATGGCGTGATGGTGGGCCGCGGAACGATGGGCTGCCCCTGGTTGGTGGGCCAGATCGACGCCGCCCTGAAGGGACNGCCGGTCCCCGCAACCCCTGNAGCGNTCGAACGGCTGGCNCTGGCACGGGAACACCTGCTGGCCCTCGTGGACNCCCGGGGAGACCACGGCCTGTTGATCGCCCGGAAACACATGGGATGGACCTGCACCGGCTTCCCGGGAGCTCCGCANCTGCGCCATGCCCTNATGCGCGCACCCACCCCAGCAGAAGCCCTAGCGTTANTGGACGANCAACGNTTGGCGCTGGAGTGAGTCTGCTGCTGCTGATCTGGCCCCTNTGGGTGATCCGCCGACCGGAAGCAGCCTCACCGCTCTGGGCCCGACGCAGCCTGATCCTGTTGATCACCGGGCTGACCCTGCGCTACCTGCACTGGCGCTGCACCGCCAGTCTCAATCTCGCGTCCAACCTCAGCACCGGCCTGAGTGTGCTCCTGCTGCTGGCGGAGGCCTGGTTGCTGATCACCGGCCTGCTTCCCCTGTGGCTGGCCTGGCGTCGCTTCCCGGACCGGCGACTGGAGGCCNCGACCCGTNAGCGGGATTGGNCCAGCAGCGGGTGGATGCCGCATGTGGACATCCTGGTGCCCACCTGCGGTGAACCGCTGGCCGTGCTGGAACGCTCCCTGCTGGGTTNCATGCACCAGAGCTATCCCCACACGACGGTGTGGCTGCTGGATGACAGCGGTCGCAACGAGGTGAAGCAACTGGCCACCCGACTGGGGTGCCGCTACCGCCATCGCCCTGAACGGCTCCACGCCAAAGCCGGGAATCTCAACGACGGCCTGCGTCGCAGCCGCGGGGAACTGGTTGNCGTGTTCGATGCGGACTTCATCCCGCAAAGGGGATTTCTCGAACGCAGCATCGGTTTTCTGCTGGATCCCTCCGTCGCCCTNGTGCAGACCCCGCAGAGCTTCATCAATGCAGACCCAGTGCTGCGCAACCTGCGCTTGGAACGCTGGCTGCTGCCCGATGAGGAGTGCTTCTACCGCTGGATTGAACCGGTTCGGGACGGTTGGGGGGCCGTGGTCTGTGCCGGCACAGCTTTTGTGGCGCGCCGCCAGGCCTTGAACGACGTGGGCGGCTTTGTGGAGCAGGCCCTTTCAGAGGATTTCGTCACCGGGATCGCCCTGCGGCAACGGGGATGGCGGTTGCTCTACCTCCAGGAGAAGCTCAGTGCCGGCCTNGCCGCGGAATCGATGGCCGATTTCGTGCAGCAGCGCCAGCGCTGGGCCAGCGGCACCCTCCAGAGCCTGCGGCTTCCCCAGGGCCCCCTGCGCGCTCGCGGGCTCTCCCTGGGCCAGCGCCTGGCCTACCTGGAGGGGGNCATCCACTGGCTGAACAACCTGCCGCGGCTGGTGTTGATGTTGATGCCCCTGAGCTACGGCCTGCTTGGCATCGCTCCGATTCAGCTGAACGGCGGNGCGATCGTGGAGCTGCTGCTGCCGCTCTGGGGCACCGTGCTGCTCAGCATCGGCTGGCTGAACCGCAACAGCCGCGCCGCGTTNTTGACNGAACTCACCGGATGGGTGCTCACCGTGCCCCTNGTCATCACCCTGATTCAGCANNTGCTGGGGGCGTCCATCGGTTTCCGGGTCACCCCNAAACACCGATCGCGGTCCAGTGGCGGATGGTCCTGGAACCTGGCCCTGCCGCTGCTGCTGCTCAGCCTGCTGAACCTGATCAACCTGGTCGGCCTNATCGATCAGCTCCATGGCAACGGCTGGCGATCAATGGATGGCCTGGCCCTGGGGCTGGCCTGGGCTGGGCTGAATCTGCTGGCCACCTTGATTGCCCTGAGGGCCTGCTGGGACCCACCNCAGGCGGATCCCTCCCCCTGGATCGAACTGGACCATGCCGCTGAGATCACGGATGCAGGCGGTCACCGCCATCCCTGTCGGATCACGGCCATCAGCGAACAGGGCGTTGAGCTGCGCTTCGCGGCATCAATGCCGCCGCTGGTGCAGAGCAGTCAGCTGCAATGGACGGCCAGCGTCCCTCCCCTGCCGATTCAGCCCCTTGCCGAGAATCCGCTTCGGGTTGCCCTCACCTGGGGCGAGCTGAACCAACGCCAGCGGCACAGCCTGCTCCTGTGGTTGTTCTGCAGCGATGGCTGCTGGCCTGAGCGCAGACCACCACGCGAACTTGTTGGCCTGCTGATGCTGCTGCGACGCCTGCTGGTTGCACCCCCCAGCCCTGGCCCCCTCGATCGATCCCTGGTTCCGCGGGCCACCGGCCCCTGACCATCAGGGCAGCACCGAAGGCCAGCCCTGGCGGATCAACAACAATGAGAAGTAGGGGCGCTCGCCGGCGGGCATGGCCTCAGCCGGCTGAACCCACTGATCCGGCCAGCCGACCCGTTCCGCGAACAGTGCCCCCGCCAGAAGACGCTGCTGCTCCAGCAACGGGCGCACCCAACGCCAACGGCGACCGAGCTTGAGCAAGGCCAACACCCTGGACTGCACTGCCGCCTGTTCCAGAGCCGATGCCAGATCCTCCGGTTGATCCGGGCAGGGCATCACCAATAGCTGGTCCTGTTGCAGCGCCAGTGGCCAGGCTGCTGCTGCGGCAGCCGCGGAGATCGCCGTGATGCCAGGCACAACAGCCACAGGACAGTCCGGATGACGTTGTTGCAGAGCGAGCAGCACATAGCTGGCGGTGGCGAACAGGGAGGCATCGCCCTCGCAGAGCAACACCACCGCATGCCCCTGATCCACCTCAGCAGCGATGGCCGCCGCGGCCCGGTGCCAGGCATCGCGCCTGGGGTCGGCTGCCTCCACCATCGGGAACACCAGTGGCAACCGGCGCTGATCTGGCCGGATCCAGGCCGATGCAATCGCCGCGGCCATGCTCTCGATCCCCTCACCCGCCACAGGCATGGCCACCACCTGAGCCCGTTCGATCGCACGAACCGCAGCCAGGGTGAGCAAATCAGGATCACCGGGGCCAACTCCGACAACGGTGAGGCCGGCGGGCACGGGCGGGTCGATGATGGACAGCGGAAGGTCCTCCGGAGGCCCGGTGATGAGTCGTCTCAGCATCTTTCCAGACAGGCTTGAAAATGGTGAAGCGCCAGCTCCCCTGCCCGGTTTGGTCAGCAACGATGCGGCCACGATCCGATCGGAACTGGCCGAACGCGGAATCCGCTTTGAGCAATGGCCCGCCGACCATGCGTTGCCCGAGGGTGCTGCACAGCAGGAGATTCTTGATGCCTACGCCGCCGAGATCGACCGACTCCGTGCGGAGGAGGGCTACATCACCGTGGATGCCATCCGGATGACGCCGGATCACCCAGATCGGGAGGCTCTGCGCAGCAAATTCCTCGCCGAACACACCCACGCCGAAGATGAAGTGCGCTTCTTTGTGGAAGGCCAAGGGTTGTTCTCATTGCACATCGGTACTGAAGTACTGGTGACCCTGTGCGAACGCGGCGATCTGATCGGCGTCCCGGCCGGCACCCGCCACTGGTTCGACATGGGACCTTCCCCAGCGTTCTGCGCCCTGCGCTTCTTCAACAACAGCGAGGGCTGGGTCGCCAAGTTCACCGGCGACCCGATCGCTGATCGCTACCCCAAGCTCGAGTGATCTCCCCAACCAGTCGGTGACCCAAGGCAAGGATCACCAACCATCCACGCCTACCGATTATCAGATCAAATTAGACAATCTCTGCCAGAGAATCATCACGATAGGAAAGGATCTGGATGCGCTCATCCAGTTCTCTCGGCGTATCAGCATGACCAACAAAGACATCATCCGAGGTGTCATCTGTTCCCATTCGAGAGAACTCATAGAGGTACTCAGCGAATGCATCCTGTTGTGTACCAGGCCTGAAATCAGCAGCATTATTGATCAGATCGTCCGGAAGATCGGCGATTATTCCACCTGTGCTGTTCTCAGGATCGATGGAATCCAGATTGACACGATTCTGATTGGTGACATGATCAAAGATCCGGCTGGCGTTGTAACCAAGCGTGGCCATCCGGTATGTCGCGTCGGAAACAACAACACCATCTTGAACAACAAAGTCTCCAGGATCACCATTCTCGTCAAGCAGGCGCAGATTTCTCACCCGTTCACCTTCTGACTGGGAAGGATCCCAGGAGTAGGCAAAACCGCCAATCTGGTAAGCACCATCATCGCCATCACTCGTACCCAAGCGGGTCAGCTTCTCCAACGTCGTCTTGAGTTCAGAGCCGGTGACATCGATCAGTGAAAGACTGTTGTTAAACGCCAGTGCCGCCTCAACATCAGCCTGTGTGATTCCACCTTCAGGTTTGCCCACACCTGGGTTCGCTTCAGAATTCCGACGAGATTCGTCAGGGAGAATCTGACCGATCGCATCTCTGATTCCACTACCGTTCGACATTGAAATCACCACACTTGGATCCCACATCTGGGCATACCAGACATAGGAGTCATGGATGACATTGGAGAGATTGGTCTCCTGAGTACGAACACCATCCAACCCGCCTCCAAGACGGTTTCCGTTCATATAGTGTTCGGTTTTGCCATACCAACGAGACTCTTTGTCGGACATTTGACCGCCCATCGCAGCAGCCAGATTGGCAACACGAGGATCGTAGAGATTTTCTGCATTCAGAGCAGCGACAACGTCAACGATCGCCGGATATGCCATTGACACATCGGTATTGAAATCAGCATCGCTGTTGAAGTTAAACTCTCCATCAGCATTGAAGTCATTGCTGATAACACCGTCTTGATCAAACTCAAGCTGCAGATAGCCAAGATAGCGATGGTTCATATCGGTGTTCACCAGCGCAACAGGTTTGCCATCACCAGCCTCGAGAAGCAGCGGATAGGCGTCATATCCTGCCGATCCTCCGGGATAAAGCGGATTCTCTGGGTTCTGGAACACGGTGTTGGATCCACCCGCCACATACACATCAACGCCCTCTAAACGCGGAACCAATTCCTCCACATCAATGTTGATTTTCTGCATGTGGGTCGCCACGACCACCTTGTTCACATCGTCATTGGTTCCCTGCTCACCATCGGGGCCAAGAAGAGCATCATCAACCTGCGCCTGGATCAATGCGGCGAGGTCGTCGTAACCCTGCTGGTTACTGCTCCAGTTCTCAGGAGTTACCACTCCACCATTACCAACAGAATTCGAAGCCAACGAAGGCATTGTTGGCGTGGTTGCCGCAACAACGCCGATGATCTCTCCACCTGCCTGGATAAACATCGGAGCATTGGTGGTGCTATTAGGCCTGCGATTGACGTACTTACGACCCTTCGTCAATTGCAGGGGTCCAAGGAAAGGATCCTCAGCAAAGTCCATGTTTGCACTCATGTACGGTGCATGGGTGCCAGGGTAAGTATGGGTGACCGCGACAGGTGCGATGGCTTCACCCTCAGGTGAATCGTCTGTCCGCACGATCATGGCCAGCGACCCATTCATGAGTGCTGTCAATTGATCGGATGTGAGCTCAACCTCACCCGTCACGTAAGCCGATCGACCATCGGAAGAAGCACCGGCATCAAGATTACTGACAACATCGTTCCTATCAGCAATGTTCACCAACTGGATCGCTGTTTCATCAGACAGCAATGCACTGCTCAATTCATTGACACTTGCATGAATCCGTAAAACCCTGCTCCCATCAGGATTCTCCTCACTCGGCTCCTCAACTTCAACTGAAACATCAGCACGGCCGTAAGCTTCCGTGGATTCGTCCTCAATAGGGCCAATAACATTATTGAGTCCGATGTGACGATTGGAATCTGCCCGCAGAGCAGTCGCAACCACATCCGATCGGAAATCAAATTCATGGTTACCCCAGGTGATGGCCTGCCAATTCAGATGATTGTTCAGCATCACCGGACCAAGGCCATAGCCACCGAACAAGGCACTGCTCGCCTCTGAATAGATCCCTGCGATCCAAAGGTCACCGGAATTGATGAAAATCGATGGATCATCATTCGAACTACGCAGCCGGTTCAAGACAGCTGAATTCAACAAGGCATCTCCCGGAGCCGCAGAGAAACCTTCCTGGTCTGACTGATGAAAGAGATTCAACTTAAAGGAATCGATCCGATCACCCTTGTGCCCCAAATCGACATAGACAGCGCGGTGATCAGACGTCCTGTAGTCAAAACCTCCATTCGCTTGATCTGTTTCAAAACTGCCTGAGGGGAGAAACACATGCTCAGGGTCACTCGAATCAGGGTTGAATACTCCGGAGGAGAAAATTGGCTGATGCCGAGAAGGCAGAGCGTAATCGACTCTCAATCCAAACAGGGATGTATCTTCCCCGGGATTGCCGAGCTCATTGAAGCGTGACGGATTGGACGTGTTAATCAGCGGATCAAAGGATGAATAAGCCGCTTCAACACCACCTGCCGAAAATGGCACGACGTAGGTGTTGACACGCCTTTTGCCGAGCAATTGGTTGATCGCACCACGATTTGTTGGATTACCATCGAGATCAAACGCCGAGTTTCGATCAGAATCGCCGTCTACCGGATCGGCATTTTGATCGCCCATAATCACAAACGACTTGCGGCCTTTCTTGTGAAGCCCACCCTCCAAACCGTTATCATCAATAATGTAGGAATTACGCTCTACATCTGACGAGATATAATCAGCCCAAAAACGGATTTCATCATTATTGCGCTTCAGATTACGCTTTTCATCACCATCAAAGACAGGAGGCGTGGGATGGCTCGCGAGGATATGAACCTTTTTGCCGTCAACCTTGATCGGAACATCAATATGGTTTTTGGATGACAAACGAAGGTCCTCAAAATCGGAGTCAGAATAAAAATCTCGAAGGTCTTCTGTAGACTCTGCACCGTAATTAGTATTCGCATAGCTTCCAGGCATATCTTTCCAAAGAAACTCTTGGAAAGTACGAATTTGTTTCCTCTTGATGGGGTACTGCGACAATAGAACCATGCCGTACTGGCCATCAAAATTCCCGAAACCATAACCATCACCAGGCAAGGAAATTTCACCATTTTTGTCCACATCAACAGTGGACAAAAGCCCTGTATTGACCTCTGGTACATAGACGTAGGGATACTCGATTGGGTCCAACTGAAAGCCCTGGACATCTTGAGAAACACCCAGATAATTTTTCTGGAATCGATCGATCGCACTGTCATCATCAAGCCCCTGACGATCCGCGTCGTAGTCGAACTCCTGCAAAAGAAGAACATCAGGCCGCAAATGTTGAATGATGGCAGCATCATTCCGGGCAAGTTCATAATCACCAGTCGCAAGAATCTCTTTGAGCTGCCCAGCCTCCGTACGCCTGTCAGACAGCGCACTGTTAAACGTCATGTAGCGAACACCGTTGGCCATGGTCAAAAAAATCCAACAATCCTTCTTTAAAGACAGACAACAAAGAAACAGCAAACACGTCAATAAGGGGTGATTAAAAAACTTTAAAGGCTATTCACGCCTGTCCTTTTCGTACAACCACTCGCCTCCTTATACTCATAACGTGATTAACATGACTTCTTAAATGTTTCCCTGACGACCGTTTTGACCATTTTTCTCAACAGCATCATTGGCATGGTTGGGCTGGTCTTGGTGGCGCCAATCGTGAGGGCTGAAACCATGCCACCGGAAACGGCACGCAAAGTGGCGAAACTGGAACTCGCCCGAAGCATCCGCGCCTTCGCTGCGGGCAGCCTGGCCAACAGCACATGCCTGGTTCGCACCGGGCAGCTGTCCCAGGCGCAGGCCAACCAGGCGACGGCCATCGCCCTGCGCGAGATGGGAATTACATCAGAGGTGCTCGCCAACCCTCAGGTCCGCAAGGCCGCAGAGCTGCTGGGCCCGAAGCTGGATGCAACCTGCAGTCTTGATGCGCTGGACCGTGATCAAGCCCGCCAACTGGTGAGCGACGAACTCTGAGAGGTACAGCGCTGAGCAGTTGAACTGGGGCGTTGAACTGTGGCCAGCTCAAGGGCTGACTTTTATCTGCCCAGGAAAAAAACACGGTCCATAGGGTCTGTGTCTTGATCTGGGATTGATGCATTCGGTTCGTTTTGGAGCCCTCGCCCTGCTGATTTCAGCCCTGACCATGCCGGCAAAGGGCTTTGAAAACGACGCCCAACCGCATCCAACGCTTGCAAGCGCTGCAGTCTCGGCCGACGCATCGCTCCTGGTGCTGGAACGCACAACCCGCCGGCTGTCCCGCACCGCCGATCCGATCTGGGTCCTGAGTCTGAACACTCCGGGGAAATCGACCCAGTCCTTTGAGGTCGTCACCGGACGGGCCCACCGTCAAAACGCGGATCGGCATCGCACCGGCACCCGTGCACCCCTGCCGGCAGGCCGCTACAGCCTGGGGCCGGTCGAACCGCTTGGGCCCGGCGATCCCATGGAATTGGGACCGATCTGGATCGGCATCGAACCGCTGTTCCCGACCGGTCGCGGCCACCTGGGCATTCACCTCGATCCAAGCGCCAATCGCGATACCAACAGCGGCACCCTGGGCTGTGTGGGGCTGATCAACCGGGCCGACATGTTTCACCTGGCCAGCCTGATCGAACAGCGTCAGGTGCGCGAGCTGGTGGTTCTGGATTGATGTTTTCGGATTGGGGGCTGAGCTGGGGAGGCTGGATGGACAACCGCCGCGGAGAGTGGTGGCTGCTGGCCCAGCTGCTGCTGATCGCGGCTCACCTGCTGCCCCCCACGCCGGCATCGGCCACCTGGGGTCTGGAGATCTGGCCACGCCCCCTGTTCCTTCTGGGAGCCGTGCTGCTGATCACGGGATTGGCGCTGGCTGGGCTGGCGTTCAAAAGCCTGGGCAGCAGCCTGTCTCCGCTGCCGACCCCCAAGCCGGGAAACCAACTGATCCTCAACGGTCCCTACCGGCGTTGCCGCCATCCGATGTACCAGGCCGTGCTGGTGTGCTCGCTGGGGATGGTGGTGGCCTTCGGCAGCCTGCTGCACCTGTTGCTGCTGGTGGGATTGGTGCTGGTGCTGGGGGGCAAGGCGCGTCGTGAAGAACAGGCCCTAACCCAACTTCACAGCGACTACGCGCTCTACAGAAGCGAAACGTCGGCCATCGTTCCGAACGTTCCCTGGCTGGACTGGCGCAGCTGAAACGAGGCGGTGAACCTGCCGATTCGTGCTGGAATGACTCCGAGGTGAGATCAGGTTGCAAAAGACCTCAACCGCACAAGCGCCAGCTTGAGACATGAACGCCAATCGAAAATGGCGCCATCAATTTCAACTGTGGCGCGAAGGAGACTGTTCTTCCGTCAATGTTGAGCGGCTGCTGAAACGCCACCGCAGCATCGGACTGGATCTTGAGGTCATCCAAGCCAGTCTCATAACGCTGCATTCCCATCTGGATCGGCGCCATCTTCAGCCGCAGCTTCTGCCACCAGCGTTGCTGCTGCATCCCGACCAATGGGACCCCAGAACGAGTTGCATCGATGAACTCGCTTGCCTGAGCCACCACACCGAGCTCGGCAACCTTGATGAGCTTCTGCCCAGCGGAAAACTCAACCAGATCCTCAACGGTGAGTTGTCGCTGTATGGCGATCTTCCACCGATTCCGATTCAGGCCTATCTGGATGGGATGAAGCAACCGCAACGCCGGTTGTGCAGACAGAACCAACATTCAGCCCTGGAGCATCTGGCTGGGGAGGGCTGGCGACGCTTCCGCACCTTGCAGCCCGTGGCCACCGGGCTGGATCGCTATCACCCGGTGGTCCTTCCACGATTTGATCACCAACCACAACACATCCGCGAGGCCCTTGTCGTCCTGGATGGCACGCGAGAAACCGCCCAGTACCTCGCTGTCCGAGGCGGATGGAAGGATGTGATCTGGTCGACGCTTGACGATCTAGCGACGCTGCGGCGCTGCATCGAGCAACTGCGGCCAGAACGAATCAGCTTGTGCTCTGGCTTTGATGAGTTGGCTCTCGGCGCCAGATGT
>NHIA01000033.1 GCA_002170825.1 Cyanobacteria bacterium TMED177 | reverse complement strand
TTACGCCTTCATGTACGGCGACGCCATCATCCCCGGTTGGCTGTACTTCAACCAGCTGTTCTTCGACCCCACGGTCACCGCTGAAACCATCAGCGAAGCCGGCTTGGTCCCGACGGTTGACTTCCTGTTCCAGGCTGCCTTTGCAGGCACTGCCGCCACGATCGTGTCCGGTCTTGTGGCTGAGCGGATCAAGTTCGGCGAGTTCGTGATCTTCGCTCTTGTCCTCACCGCCGTGATCTACCCGATCGCCGGCGCTTGGCAATGGAATGGCGGCTGGCTGAGTGAGATGGGCTTCATCGATTTCGCTGGCTCCTCGATCGTCCACTCCGTTGGTGCCTGGGCGGGCCTTGTCGGCGCCATGCTGCTTGGACCCCGCATCGGCAAGTACGTCAGCGGCAAGGTTCAGGCCATCCCCGGCCACAACATGTCCATCGCCACCCTTGGTGCGCTGATCCTCTGGATCGGCTGGTACGGCTTCAACCCCGGCTCCCAGCTGGCCATGGATCAATGGGTTCCCTACGTGGCTGTGACCACCACCCTCGGTGCAGCTGGTGGAGCCATTGGCGCCACTGTGATCTCCACGATCACCTCGAAGAAGCCCGACCTCACCATGATCATCAATGGCATCCTGGCCGGTCTGGTGAGCGTGACCGCCGGTTGCGGCAACCTCACCCTCACCGGGTCCTGGGTCGCCGGTCTGGTGGGCGGCATCATCGTCGTCTTCGCCGTAGCAGCCCTTGATGCATCCGGCATCGATGATCCCGTCGGTGCCTTCTCCGTGCACGGTGTGTGCGGCGTATGGGGCACCCTGGTGATCGGCCTCTGGGGCTTTGACATCCAGGGCGATGGTTCCGCTCTGGGCCTGTTCGTCGGCGGTGGCATCAAGCAACTGGGCATCCAGGCCGTGGGCACTGCCGCCTATGCCATCTGGACCCTGGTGACCTGTTACATCGCCTGGCAGATCATCGGTGCTTTGTTCGGTGGCATCCGCGTCACCGAAGAGGAGGAAACTGAAGGTCTGGACATCGGCGAACACGGCATGGAGGCCTACGCCGGTTTCTCCACCATCAACAACTGAATCCCTCTGAGGGCTTCATTCAGAGCCCGGCCATTGGCCGGGCTTTTTCATGGCCTGCTCCACCACCGGCAGGCCCCATAGAGTCATCACACCCAAGCGCCCGCCATGGACACCCACGCCTTCAAGCGCTCTTTGCACCATTCCGAGCGCTACAACCGGCGGGGCTTCGGGCGTGCAGAAGAGGTGGCAGAGAGCCTTGAGGAGGCCTACCAGAGCGGGCTGATCAGCACGATCCGGGACAACGGATACAAGCTGAGCCATGGGCGGCTCACGGTGCGGCTAGCCGAGGCCTTCGGATTCTGCTGGGGCGTGGAGCGTGCGGTAGCCATGGCCTACGAGACACGTCGTCACTATCCCCATGAGCGGCTGTGGATCACCAATGAGATCATCCACAACCCTTCGGTGAACGATCACCTTCGGGACATGGATGTTCAGTTCATCCCCGTTGAAAGTGGCGTGAAGGATTTCTCCGGAGTCACCTCCGGCGACGTGGTGATCCTGCCCGCCTTCGGCGCCACCGTTCAGGAAATGCAGCTGCTGAATGAACGGGGCTGCCACATCGTGGACACAACCTGTCCCTGGGTGTCGAAGGTGTGGACCACGGTGGAGAAACACAAGAAGCACACCTTCACCTCGATCATTCACGGCAAGGTGAAGCACGAAGAAACGCTGGCCACAAGTTCCTTCGCGGGCACCTATCTCGTGGTGCTGGATCTTGAGGAGGCCCAGTTGGTGGCTGACTACATCCTTGGCAAGGGCGACCGCGAAGTGTTCATGGCCCGTTTCGCCACAGCCTGTTCACCGGGCTTTGATCCGGATAGAGATCTTGATCGGCTCGGCGTGGCCAACCAGACCACGATGTTGAAAAGCGAGACCGAGGAAATCGGCCGGCTGTTCGAACGCACGATGCTCAGCAAATACGGCCCGACCCAGCTCAACGATCACTTCCTGGCCTTCAACACCATCTGCGATGCCACCCAGGAGCGGCAGGATGCCATGTTCTCGCTGGTGGATGAGTCGCTCGACCTGATGGTGGTGATTGGTGGGTTCAACTCCTCCAACACCACCCACCTGCAGGAAATCGCCGTGAGCCGTGGCATCCGCTCGTTTCACATCGACACACCGGAACGCCTCGACACCGCCAGCAATTCGATCGAGCACAAACCACTCTCGAAAGCTCTCCGCCGCGAAGAGAGTTTTCTGCCAGCGGGGCCTGTCACCGTGGGGATCACATCAGGGGCCTCAACGCCGGACCGGGCTGTGGAGGAAGTGATCGAGAAACTGATGCTGCTGAGCGAAAGCTGAGGCACAACAGCTTTACATTGGTTCATCTTCCGATGACCTTCTCAGTCCTTCTCTGTGCTGCTCTTGTCGGACACTGACAACGACGTCCTGCGTCTTGGCTCGGACCCCCAGGTTCGTTGCTACAGCAGTCGGTTCTCCGATCAGATGGAGATGATTGCTCCTTCAGAAGCGGTGGCCTCCTACCTGGATCGTCACCAGGACTGGTTCGAGCGCTGTGCCAGACCAATGCAGGTCAGCGCTGTCGACGCTCAGACCTATGCCCTGACCCTTGGTCGGTTCGGCAACTTCGGGTTTGAAGTGGAGCCCACCATCGCCCTGCGTCTCCTGCCCCAACAGGAGCGGGTGTACCGCATCGAAACAGTGCAAACCTCACCCCAGTCGCTTGATCTCAGGGAGCACTACGACGTTGACTTTCAGGCCAGCATGGAGCTGACGTCGACGGACACAACGACGGCCGTGCAATGGGATCTGGACCTCAGCGTCTGGATCCGCCTGCCACGGGTGATCACGATGCTGCCGGATCAGCTGGTGCAATCCAGCGGTGACCACCTGCTGCGCCAGATCGTTCGCCAGATCTCACGGCGGCTCACCTGGAAGGTGCAGGAAGACTTCCATGCGACCCATGGCCTGAGCTGCCCACCCCGACGACGGGCAGCGTTCTGAGCCCAGGCTTCAGCGGTTGGACCAGATCTTGTTGACGATCTCCATCCCACTGACGGCCTGCCAGAGAAAGAGGGTCAACATGCCCATGTTCAGGCCCACATGCGCCTTCCGGGCAATCAGGTTGCCGCGCTGCATCAGCGGCGACAGGGAGGCAGCCAGAGCGATCATCCCCGTCATGGCAAGTCCAACCAGGAGATGCGGGCCAACAAACAGCTTGCCGTTGTTCAGGTAGGTCACGGCCATCCCGCCCAGGGTGCCCAGGGTCATCACCGCCAGCAGGATGCTGCCCCAGAGGTAGTGCCGCTGGGCAAACTTTTTCGGCACCAGCTCTTTGCGCTGTTCCGGCGTGCCTGTGCGTGTCTTCTTAGCTTTGATGCCCAGGTAAAGAGCCCAACCACCCGTGGCAAGCAAGCCCCACTCGGTGAGGGGATGCACGAAGTTGAAGCTGAAAGGAAGGGTGGCCAGCATCGGAGGGCAATCGCTGTGGGATCGAGGCTACGGGTCGACGGGTTTTGGCGGACTCAATGCAGAAAATGCCGCCGGCCCGTCAGCAGCATGGCCATGCCCAACTCATCACAGGCCTTGACCGAATCCGCATCCCGCAGGCTGCCGCCGGGNTGNATNACCGCNGTGATCCCATGACTCGCCGCCAGGCGCACCGTGTCGTCAAAGGGGAAGAAGCCATCACTGGCCAGCACAGCACCCTTGGCTGTCCCACCGGCACCCTCCAAGGCTATCCGCGCTGACCCAACCCGGTTCATCTGCCCGGCGCCAACCCCAAGGCTCTGACCATCACTGGCCACGACGATGGCGTTGGACCGCACATGGCGCACAAGCCGCCAGGCGAATTCGAGATCCTGTTTCTCCTGCTGCGTGGGTGGCCGTTTGGTGGCCACCGTCCACTGGTCAGGGGTGATCGGTTGATCATCCAGATCCTGCACCAGCAATCCGCCCAGAATGCTGCGGACATGGTCGGGACCAGCAGCTTCAATCGCCTGCGGGGCCAGCTCAAGCAGACGCAGATTGGACTTGGCCGCAAGAATCTCCCGCGCTTCAGGGGTGAACCCAGGGGCGACCACACATTCCAGGAAGAGACTGGTGAGCTCCCGCGCCGCCACTGCTTCCACAAGACCGTTGATGGCGACGATGCCTCCGAAGGCGCTGACTCGATCGGCATCCAGTGCCCGCGTGAGTGCCGTGCCCACCGATGAGCCCACCGCTACACCGCAGGGATTGGTGTGCTTCACCACAACAGCTGCAGGACCTTCGGATCCTGGGCCGTAACCGAACTCCCGAACCGTGGCGAGGGCAGCCTCCAGATCCAAAAGATTGTTGGTGCTCAGCTCCTTGCCCTGCAGCTGGATCGCCCCACCCCATCCTTGCTTCGGGTGGCTGAACCAACGGGCCTTCTGATGGGGGTTTTCCCCGTAGCGCAGTGTCTGGCGGAGCGGAACTGCCTCGAGCCAGGGGCTGGCCTCCTGCTCCACCTCAAGAGCCATCCAGCGGCTGATGGCACAGTCGTAGGAAGCGGTGTGCTGNAAGGCCTCAACCGCCAACTGTCGACGCAAATCAGCNGGAACCTGACCTGAAGAAGCGTCCATGGCNGCCAGCACACGGTCGTATTGATCGGGGCTNGTGAGCACCGCAACGTCCCGATGGTTCTTGGCTGCAGCCCGCACCATGGCCGGCCCTCCGATGTCGATCTGCTCGATCGCCTCATCCCAGCTCACATCAGGCCTGGCAATGGTTTCGCGNAAGGGATAGAGATTCACGACCACCAGATCGATCAAGGGGATCCTGTGCTGCTCCAGATCCACCTGGTGCGCAGGGTCACCACGTCTGGCAAGGATGCCGCCGTGCACCTTTGGATGCAGGGTCTTCACCCGGCCCCCGAGAATTTCCGGTGCACCGGTGTGATCAGACACCCGGGTGACCGGAAGTCCGGCCTGCTCAAGCACCTTGGCCGTGCCTCCACTGGAGAGCAACTNGTAACCATGACTGCGGTGCAACGCTTCCGCCAGCGGCACCAGGCGGTTCTTGTCGGAAACGCTCAGCAGCGCAAAAGGTGCCATGGAGTCGAGGCGTCTTGATCCTGAGCCAACCTACGCAGCAGGGTTCTGTTGATTCGGATGATGAAACGTCTGGTTCTCCTGCACGGCTGGGGGGCCGATGCGAACGATCTGCGTCCGCTCGGCAACAGCCTTGCCCAACAGCNCGGCGCCCTGGAGGTGATGGCCCTGGATGCGCCTCAGCTGCATCCGCAACCTCCTGGCCGCCAGTGGTATCCNCTGTTCCCTGCCGACTGGGCCGCCGTTCCCGGGGCCGTGCAGCAACTGGAGAGACGGCTGACACAACTGGTCAGCCCGCAGGCTCCACTGGAACAGACCGTGGTCTTCGGTTTCTCCCAGGGTGGTGCCATGGCTCTGCACTGCGGCTGCAACNTGCCCCTGGCGGGGGTGATCTCCTGCAGCGGCTACNCCCATCCCGGCTGGAAGCCCCCGAGCAATCATCCCCCGNTNNTGCTCATGCACGGACGCGACGATGNCGTCGTTCCGTCAGCGGCGATGCAGACGATCCAGGATCAACTGNATCCCGANCGATGCACGGGACTGATGTTCAACAACGGTCACACCATNCCNTCTGAAATGGTGCAACCGATGCNCGACTTTTTGCGTCGCGTCCTGCCCAGCGCCTGATTCAGACGAAGGCGTATTCGTATTCCTCCATTTCCTCCCAGTCATCAGCCGCGAGGTCAAGACCATCGAACAGAGTGTCCTCACCGATGGAATCAACGATGGTGCGCAGAGAGGGGAAGAGGAAATGATTTTCCTCGGCGTACTGAGCACTGAACAGGCCTTTCTCTCCCCAGAAGAAGCGATCAGTGGTGTGCTCATTGCGACGCACGTTCAAGATCGCTGGTGGAACGAGAGCTCCCTCGGCGATGTAGCGACGGGCTGCCGTGACGGGCTTGTGGTCACCCGTTTCCAGGTGATGGGTGGGCACATGGGCCAGGACGCGCTGGCCAGCCAGACGACGGCGGCTGATGCGCTTGCGCTTCTTGGACATGGACGAACTCCGTTGGGATGAAGGGATTACGTACGAAGAAGACCGGAGAGGCCAAAACCTCCCGATGTCTCGCCTGGGGTTGATCGACGCAGGCACGTCTGCAGACCGCGTCATGGAACAGCAGAGGAGGGAGCACTGCCGTCGAAAGAACACCAACACCCGGGCATTGCCCGAGTTGGCACCCAGCAAAGGACACTTCAACCTCTGCTGTAGCTTAGGTCGCATTTAAAATGCAACCACTGCCAAATCTGGTGGACGCACGCTCTTGACGAACGGCGCCTCGGTCGGTAATTGAATCTTAAGACTTTTCGCTAAATTTTCAAGTCCCCTTAACCACCCGCGCTGTGGCTCTGTGTCCATCCGCCCACCCGATCCGCCTCGGCTGACGGATCGATTCCTCGCCTTCGCCGATCAGCAACTGAATCTGTTGGGTCGTGGCCGATCCTTCCTCCATCTGGGGATTTACCTCAGTCAGGCCAGCGAAGAAGGCCATCCGCCTCTGGTCCTGGTCCGACAGGCATCCGGCAGTGAACGCACCTTGCCCTCAGCCGAAACCGATCCCGAGCTTCGGCTTCCCTCCAGGCAACGGCGTTGGTATCCCCTTCAGGATGGCGATCTGATCTTGGGCGCCCTGCGGGCGGATCTGGCCCCAACGCAGTCGTGGGACGCCCAGATCGACCAGACACTCCGGGACTGTGCAGCCGCCATCAGCCATGGACTTGGGCGTGATCTGGAGTGTCTGCAACTCCGCCAAGCGCTGGACAACCAGCAGAACCAGGTGCAAACCCTGATTCATCAACTGCGCAATCCTCTTTCTGCCCTCAGGACCTATGCCCAGCTGCTGCTGCGTCGCCTGGAGGACAGCAGTGAGCATCGGCCGCTGGTGGAGGGGATGCTGTCTGAGCAGAACCAGTTGAACCGCTACATCAATGCGTTGGACAACATCGGGCAGCCCGTGCTCGAAGGCCAACAGCAGCCTGTGTCTCCTCTCATGCTTCCTCCCGGCAGCACCGTGGGGCGCGCCACGCTGTTGGATTTACTGACGCCATTGATCGAGCGTGCCCGTGCCATGGCCACCCTGCAGGGACGGCCCTGGCACGGACCGGACATCTGGCCCAGCTGGGCCAGCCATCGAGAAGGTGACGGTGCAACAGCCGAGATCGTGGCCAATCTGCTGGAGAACGCGTTCCGTTACAGCCCTGCCGGCTGCCCCATCGGTCTCACCCTGCTTCCCGATGGATTGGTCGTCTGGGACGGCGGACCGCCCATCGACCCCGATGAGCGCGACAGCATCTTCGAGAAAGGAACCCGGGGCCGCCGCGGCGAAGAGCTACCGGGCACAGGGCTTGGTCTTGCCCTCGCGCGGCAGTTGGCGCAAGCCAACGGAGGGGACCTTCAGCTGCATGTGCAGCCATCCCGCCTGCAGGCTCAGCTTCCAACCGAGGGCAATGCCTTCCGGCTCAGCTGGCCAGAGCCAACAAAAGAAGGGTGAACGTGCCTGTGAGCACCACCACTGCGCCGTAGCTGTCGCCGGTGTGCCCCCCCAAGCGCNGCCCAAGCATTTCCGCTGACAACACAGCCACAGGTGCTCCGACCAAGGCCATCATCGGGTTGAGCCAAAGCANCAGGCCGCTGAGAACCACAGCACTGGGCAGGACATCCCAGAGCGGCCGCCCATAACGCCGATGAAAGCCGGCGGTTCCATCGACCCGTAGGTAAGGGAATCGCGCCATCGCCCAGAGCGGCGCCACGCGACTCCAGAAACCGGCGATCACAAGCGCGGCAGGGGCCAGCGTGTCGAGCNGGATCAGAGCAGCCAACTGCAGCATCAGCACCATNGCGATCGCCAGAACCCCGCTNGCCCCAACGCGACTGTCCTCCATGGCCTCCAGACGTCGCTCCGCTCCCGCAGCGAGTCCATCGGCCGTATCCATCAGACCGTCCTGATGAAGGCCACCGCTGAGCCAGATGCCCAGAACGACCACNACNGGTGCCAGCGCCGTTGCGCTCCAGCCCAGACGGGCCANGCCCCACCACAGCAACGCCTGAACCAGTCCAATCACCAAACCGATCACGGAGGCGAAACGGGCAATCCGCTCGAAACGTGGCTCCAGCCATGGCCAGGCCGGCAGAACGCTGTAGAAGATCCAGGCTCCCGCAAGATCAGCCAGCCAGGGTGGTGTGGTCCGGGTAATGGTGATCAGAACGGGCCTTGTCTCACCGTAGGGTCGGGACAAGGGGGTTCCCTGCCTTGTTCGGCTTTGAAATCAGCGCCCAATGCGCGCNCACCGCCGCCCGCTGCGGTTGTTTTCACACACCCCATGGACCGGTTCAGACCCCACGGTTCATGCCGGTGGGCACCCTGGCCACCGTGAAGGGGATCAGCACGGAGCAANTGGCCCGAACTGGGGCTCAGATGGTGCTGTCCAACACNTATCACCTGCATCTTCAGCCCGGCGAGGCGATCGTGGCCGCGGCCGGTGGCCTGCATCGCTTCATGGGCTGGGACGGNCCGATGCTCACCGACTCAGGCGGTTTTCAGGTCTTCAGCCTGGGCGATTTGAACCGCATCGATGACCGCGGGGTGGTGTTCCGCAACCCGCGGGATGGACGCACCATCGACATGACCCCTGAACATGCGACGGCGATCCAGATGGCACTCGGGGCCGATGTGGCGATGGCCTTTGACCAGTGCCCGCCCTACCCAGCCACCGAAAACGATGTGATCGACGCCTGCCGGCGCACCCATGCCTGGCTGGAACGCTGTGTCTCGGCCCACAACCGTGCCGACCAGGCCCTGTTCGGCATTGTGCAGGGAGGCTGCTTCCCCCATCTGCGCCGGGAGAGCGCCCGGGCCGTGGCCTCCTTCGATCTGCCAGGCATCGCCGTCGGCGGCGTCAGCGTTGGCGAACCGGTGGAAGAGATGCACCGGATCGTGCGGGATGTCACGCCCCTGCTGCCCGCCGATCGGCCGCGATACCTGATGGGCATCGGGACCCTGCGGGAGATGGCCGTCGCCGTCGCCAANGGCATCGACCTGTTCGACTGCGTTCTGCCGACCCGACTCGGTCGGCACGGGACCGCCCTGGTCAACGGTGAACGCTGGAACCTGCGCAACGCCCGTTTCCGCGACGACCACACGCCACTCGATCCCACCTGCCCCTGCCCAACCTGCACGGGAGGCCACACCAGGGCCTATCTCAACCATCTGATCCGTAGCGAGGAACTGTTGGGACTCACCTTGCTGAGCCTGCACAACATCACCCACCTNGTGCGTTTCACCACGGCGATGGGGCAAGCCATTCGGGACGGCTGCTTTTCAGAGGATTTCGCTCCCTGGGAGCCGGACTCACCGGCCCATCACACGTGGTAGCGTCCAGCCCAACGCCTNTTTGAACACTAGGGATGGCCGCCTTCACCCTCGACCTGCTGGCCCAGCTGCCCGAGGCCTATCAGGCCTTCTCGCCGCTGATCGACATCCTTCCCCTGATCCCGGTGTTCTTCCTGCTGCTNGCCTTCGTCTGGCAGGCCTCCGTCGGNTTCCGTTGATCAGGGTTGCCTNAGCACAGCCCAAGCGAACGCCGGNAACGAGAGCATCCGGCGCCAACGGCTGGGTTCCTGAACCAGGCGGTACAGCCANTCAATCTGCAGCCGNCACATCCACTGCGGCGCNCGTTTTTTGATGCCTGCCCANACATCGAAGCTGCCGCCCACACCCATCCACAATCCAGCGGCATCGGAGCTCACCCTGCGGGACCAGGTTTCCTGACGGGGAACCCCGAGGGCCACCAGCACCAGATCGGGATGGAGCCGCACAAGCTCGTGCTCAATGCCAGGCCAGGCTTCGGCCGGCTGATATCCGTCCAGTGCCATCACCAGGTTGAGTCCNGGATGCCGCTGCGGCAGTTCACGACGCAGGATGTCCATCACCGCAGGTGCCGCACCGACCAGAGCCACCCGCCAGCCATGTGCAGCGGCGTAGCCCAGCAAGGTCCAGGCCAGCTCGATTCCAGCGGTTTTGACCACCTTCACCCCCTGACGGGACAAGGCCCAGACCACTCCGGCACCATCGGGAATCACCAATTCGGCCGTCGCAATGGCTTCCCCCAGCTCTGAGATGGTTCGGGCAGTCATGGTCATCTCAGCGTTGAGGGTGACGATGCGACCACCCCCATNGGCATGAAGACCGATNGCAGCTGCCTTCACGTCCCTGCAGGCATCCACTGGGACGCCGAGCACCTGGCAACGGCGCCGGTCATCNGGGGTGGTGGTGACTGAATCCATCGCCAGAGGGCCGCATTGGAGAATTTAAGGACGGCGACAAGGCGGGTCATGGTGGTGACGGCAACGCAGACGCAGCAGAACCAGGAGCACATCNACGCCGTTCTCGAACGCCTGGACCGTTCGATTGAGACGGTGGTTCTGCAACGCCAGGATCCGATCAGCGGCCTGCTGCCCGCCAGCACCGCCCACACCATCCACGGCAACTACGGCGATGCCTGGGTGCGCGACTGCGTTTACTCGATTCAGTGCGTCTGGGCGCTGGCCATGGCCCACCGAAACCGCCCGGGGAACCACGACCAACGCGCCTGGGAACTGGAGCAGCGGGTGATCGCCCTGATGCGTGGATTGCTGCGGGCCATGCTGCGGCAGGCGGACAAAGTGGAGCGTTTCAAGCGCAGCCTTGATCCACTCGATGCGCTGCATGCGAAGTACGACAGCAGCAGCGGGGACCCGGTGGTGGCTGATGACGCCTGGGGGCATCTGCAGCTGGATGCAAGCTCCTTGTTCCTGCTCCAGCTGGCCCAGCTCACACGCGGCGGCTGCACCGTGATCCAGAGCCGGGATGAGGCTGATTTCATCCAGAACCTCGTGTATTACGTGGCGCGGGCCTACCGCACCCCCGACTACGGCATCTGGGAGCGGGGCGACAAAGGCAACCACGGTCTGCCGGAACGCAACGCCAGCTCGATCGGGATGGCGAAGGCCGCCTTGGAATCCCTCGACGGCCTGGATCTGTTTGGCATCCACGGTGACGGTTCCCGCCAGATCGTGATCCCGCAGGGGGCACTGGTGCGTCTCAGGCGCGCGCTCAAAAACCTGCTCCCGAGGGAATCAGCCAGCAAGGAAGCCGACAGTGCCTGTCTGTCCGTGGTGGGATATCCAGCCTGGGCCGTGGAGGATCAGGGCCTGGTGCAGCGAACCCTGCGTCGGATCCGGAGGGAGCTGGGTGGGGCCTACGGCTACAAACGCTTTCTGAGGGACGGCCATCAGACGGCCGTGGAGGACGTCAGCCGACTGCACTACGAACCGGAAGAACTGGCGGAATTCGAGGGCATCGAATCGGAGTGGCCGCTGTTTCTGGCCTACGAACTGGTCACAGCCTGCTTTGAGGAGCGCTGGGATGAGGCCCGCTCCTGGCAACAACGCCTGGCGGGTCTGGCCGTGCACCAGGACGGTGAACCGCTGTACCCGGAGCTGTACCGACTGGCCGATGACCGGATTGAAGCGGAGCGGCAACAACCGGGCAGTCAGCCCCGAAAAGCCAACACCAATGTTCCCCTGATCTGGACCCAGAGCCTGGTGTGGCTGGGGGAGATGCTGTTGGAGCGACTGATCAGCCCGGAGGATCTCGACCCCTGTGGGCGTCGACAGCCGGTGCAGCTCGGCGCAACCTCGGTCCTGGTGGCCTTCGCACCTGAAACCACAACCGTTCGGGACGCTCTGCGCCAGGCCGGGTTGCCCATCGACAGCGAAAGCAGCATCTCGATTGAACCCTCAGATGTCCTGGCGGGGAGACTGCAACGCGTCGGTGCCAACCGACGACTTGGCTTGAGCGGTCATCCGCCGCTGCGCATCGAAACCGAGGACACCGCCCGTTTCTACAGGCAGGGAACGCGACGGTTGGCCTTCACCGCCGCAGGATTCGAAGAAGGTGTCAGCTACCTGGCCGATGACCCGCGTCAGCTGGTGGACAGCCTTGTGGACGAGATCCATCTTCTGCAGCGTCATTGGCGTGGGCAGGGGCTGCCCCTGCTTCTGATTCCGGTGAGTACCGAATCCTTCCAACACCATCCCGAGGCCGTGCTGCAACTGGGGCAGACCTTGCAGACCGGCCACATCGGCGGCATCCCGGTGCAGTTCGATCAGCTGTCTGAACTGGCGATTCAGGGGAGTTGGGTGGAGCTTCCAGAAGAGACGGCCGTCCCGGACATGCCCGACATGGCGACGCAGCGGCACACCGGTTTGCTGCGCGATGCCAAAGATCTCCGGGATCTCACAGCAGCTGAGGAACAAGAGCTTGATGAAACAGAAACCGACGCTCTGCGGACAAGGCTGTGGGCCACGGAATCCCTGCATGAGCAGGCGGAGGTTCTGGAACTGCTGCACCGTCGCTTCGGAAGCCAGGCCTTTGAAACCAGCCCGGACGGTCGCACGGTTGCACTGAAGCGTCTGCTGGAGGAGGTCTACCTGCATGGACTGCGCTGCCAGGACTGGAGCGTGGTGCGCCGCTGTGCCGGTGCCATGGGGATGGTGCATCCCCAGCTGGAGGACGCCTTAACCGATCTTCTCGTGCGCCAGAAGCAGGTGGTGGTGGGGCGGAATTACTCGGCCGAGTCGCGCCTCAGCCGGCCGATGGACAGCGCAGCAATCGCCGATCGAATCCAAAGGACCAGCGGCGTGGATGGGCGCGAACGGATGCTGGAACAGGAGCTTTTGCTGGCCTTGGACGGGGTGGCGCGCCGCGATCCTGGACTGCTCAAGGGGATCCTCACCCTGCAGCTGAGTCAACTGCTGTTGCTGCTGACGTCGGAGTTGGCAGCGGAACGGCAGCTCAGTCAGGACGAAGCCTTCGAAGCCCTTTGCAGCACCTCACCGCATCTGATCCGTGACCGACTGCGAGCCCTTCTTTCCGATGTGGAACATGCCCGAGCAGCCCTGCAACGCGGCGAACAACTTCACGTCAGTGGCCGCGTGCAATGGAAGGTGCCAGACCCTCTGGAGCAGTCCCCCAGCGGTGGGGACTGGCTGCAGCACCGAATCCGTCTCGGATCGCTGCAGAAGGTTCCACGGGACTTCTACGCGGGAATCTGGTCCCTGCTGCAGCACTGTCGCGGCCTTGTGATCGGCGACAAGTTGGAACGCCGCAATCGTCTCAACAGTCGCCTGATGCTGGAGAAAACGGCTGGCGAACGCAACTTCGCCACTTTGGTGGAGCACTTGCTCAGTCGGGTCAACGCGCCCGAGTACCGCCAGCTCTGCACGGAATGTCTTTTGTCGCTGATGGCCTTTGTTGAGGCCAATCCGGAGGTGCGCTTCGACGACGACCTCGCCCTTGATGTGGTGATCGGTCACGCCGTGCGGGTGGGATGGCAGCAGACCCATCCATCCCTGTCTCCTGACAGCTACAGCCAGCACAAGGACCGAGCCTGGTCCCAGTTTTATGCCGCCTCGCCAGGGGATTGCCGTCGTTGGCAGATTNCAGCCCTGCGTGAATTGGCTGAACAGGAAGGACTGGTCTGACGCTCAGATCGGATCGGTCAGGGGAACACCCATATCCGGATGCTCGACAGCCTGCTCGATCAGATCGGCCAGGCGGAGCGCCCTCGAGGCCTGAAGACCATCCACTGCAGGGGTTTCTCGACCGCGCACACACTGCAGGAAATGCTCGAGTTCGGCATAGAGCGGCTCGATCGAGGTGGTGCTCACCTCTTCGATGAATCCATCGTTCCGATACAGCAACTCACCGTGATCGGCTGAATACCACTCATGCGCACGCCGGTGGATGTGGAGGGTGTGATTGAGGAAATCCGTCTCAACCAAGCTGGATCGGCAATGGGCGCTCAGACTTCGGATCTTGCGGTGGCTCATCTTGCTGGCGGTGAGGCTCGCCACCACGCCATTCTCAAAGCCGAGCGTCGCATTCACGTAATCGATCGGGCCATCAGCGCTGCGCCCACCGGCTGCGGCAAGCCTCACCACCGGAGCCTGGGCCAGTTCCAGCACCAGATCAATGTCATGGATCATCAGATCCAGCACCACCGACACGTCGTTGGCGCGATCGGCATGGGGACTGTGACGACGTCCCTCGAGCACCACCACCTCTTCGTTGGCCACCACTTTCGTGAGCTCACGGAAAGCGGGGTTGAACCGTTCGATGTGGCCCACCTGCAGCAGGCGCCCCGCATGCGTTGCCGCCTGAATCAGAGCCGTCGCTTCGTCCTGACTCGCGGCGATCGGCTTCTCGATCAGTACATGCAGACCGGCCTCAAGACAGGCGAGTCCGACTGGATGATGCAAGAGGGTAGGCACAGCAATGCACACCGCCTCCACTTCCGAAAGCATGCTGCGGTAATCCGCGAACCAGCGGCAACCGAATTGCTCGATGGCCAGGCCGCCCCGATCCGCATCGGGATCAGCCACACCCACCAGATCCGCATCCTTCAACAGGCTGAGAACCCTGGCGTGATGCCAGCCCATGTTGCCGATACCAATCACCCCAACCTTGACCGGACTCATGGGGTCGGGAGACATCGACGGGCCGGTGTGGTTGGGGGAAGGTTATCGGTCTTCAGTCGTCCCTTTCCGCCGCATCCGGCAGAACGACGCGCACCCGTTCAATCCGCGGTCCGGCCATCGCGGTGATCTCAAACTGCAACCCGTTGAATCGCAGCGCCTCGCCGGGGGAGGGGATGTGCTGCAGCCGTTCGAGAAGAAACCCGGCGAGGGTGTGGTGATCATCGGCCTCGGGCAGATCAAGCTCGAGCTGTCGATTCAGCTCGAAGATCTCCAGGTCTCCCGCCACCATCCAGGCCCCCGGGCAATCCTCCTCCTGCTGCAGTTCCGGTTCGTTGTTGTCCTCCTGGAGCTCATCGCCAACGATTTCGCCGGTGAGATCGGCCGCCGTCACCAGGCCTTCGGTGCCGCCGTGCTCATCCACCACCAGCAACAGCGGCTGCCCGCTGCGGATCATCGGCAACAGTTCCGCCAGCGTGCTGGTTTCGAGCACGCGCACCGCCGGTTGCAGGTACGGCTCCAAGGGCGAATCAGCCTGGAGCTCACCACGGGCGATCGGTTCCGCCATCCGCCTTAGATCCAGAACACCCCTCACGTCGTCCAGCGACTGACCGATCACGGGGAAGCGAGCGTGNCGGGTGTGATGAACGGCTTCCATCATTTCGGCGAAGCGAACGTCCACCGAAAGGGTTTCCATGCCGGANCGCGGCACCATCACCTCCCNGACCTGNGTGTCCCGAAGAGCAAAGACGCCCTCNAGGATGTTGCGTTCGTCGGGGAACAATCCCGTGACCCGCCCGGATTCCACCAGGGTTTCCAGTTCGCCGGCCGAGAGGGCCGGCACCAGCTCATCCCATTGCGGCGTCAGGCCCACCAGACGCAGAAGGATCACCGTGATCCCCTCGAACAGGTTGAGCAAGGGCGCCAGACAGCGCATCACCATCTCCAGCAGAGGCGCCAGACGCAGGGCCGCCGGCTCGGGCCTGCTCAGCACCCAGGCCTTGGGCAGCAAGCCAGACACCAAGGTCGCCAGAAGAACAAGGCACAGAAACAAGCCGGTATCGAACCAGGCGACACCAGCTGTGCCATCGGGCCAGAACCGCAGTCCCAGCCCTCGACCCGCCCAGCCAAGGGCCACGAGCGCCAGGGTTGCCCCGAACTGGGACAGCATCAAGGCACGCCGCAGACGCCGCTGGAGTCGGTGGATCGACAGAGCACCAACCTGCCCCTCCTCCACCAACACATCAACGCGGCTTGGACGCAGCCGCAGCAGAGCCACTTCCGCAGCCGCGAAGAAGGCCGGCAACACCAGAAGCAAGGCCAGCAGAAGCAGCCGCATCAGTCGGAATGCATGGGGGTCGCGAGGATCGAACTCGCCTTAGGCGAATTATGAGTTCGCTGCATTCACCAGATTGCTAGACCCCCTCGTCAGCTCGATTGTTACCACAGGGGTTGGATCGGTGTGAAGCCATTCGCTTCCGAAACCTGGTCCGACTCCGTCACCTGCATCGACAGGCTGCTGTCGAAACCATTGGATAGATCCCGGGTCCGCCAGGGGACGACATGCCCCTGCTCTTCCAGCAGAGC
>NHIA01000032.1:10209-12381 GCA_002170825.1 Cyanobacteria bacterium TMED177 | reverse complement strand
ACTTCCACGACGTCCACGGCGGGATCGGTCACTACGGCCGTGGCATCCGTGGTCAGCACAGCCGACGGCAGGTCCACGGGTCGTGGCCGCTCCAGATCACGCACCGCGACGCGAACGAGGTCGAGATCGCCCACCAGGGGGTGCCGGTCCTTCGGATTCAGCAGGATTGAGGCCACCCCGCCGCCCACCGTGCCAAGCCCCAGCAGGCCAACGCCGATCCTTGCTCCCATTCCCCGTGATCCGTAGCGGATGTCCTGGGAGGACTCTATGAATTCGTGGGCTCAGAGCTCGAGGACAGATCCCTGGCCTGCGCCTGCATCGTGCGCAGGATGTTGAGGAAGCCGTTCGCCCGTGAAGGGGTGAGACTCGCCTGTAGGCCGGTGGCGGTGATGAAGCCAGG
Organism: Cyanobacteria bacterium TMED177; assembly: GCA_002170825.1. Taxonomy (GTDB): domain Bacteria; phylum Cyanobacteriota; class Cyanobacteriia; order PCC-6307; family Cyanobiaceae; genus Parasynechococcus. Next base: position 11,981 of record NHIA01000032.1, on the reverse strand, counting down.
ATCAACGGCCTGCACCTGTTCGGGTGTGAGGCCATCAAGGCCCTGAATCAGCAAGGCAAGCAGTCCCTTGGTGATCAACGCATCGGAATCGCCCTGCCAGCGCATCACGCCGCCATCAAGGGCACCACGCACAAAGACCTGTGAGACGCAGCCTTTCACCTTGATCTCGTCGCGCTGTTCTGCGGCGGGAAGAGGCTCCAGCTTTTTAGCCAGCCACAACACGTACTCATAGCGACGCTTTGGATCAACAGTGCCTCCAAGACGCTCCACCATCCGGTCGAGGGCATCGCTGCCGGTGCTGGTGGCCATGGCGGGGCTTAGTCGTTTCGACGTCGCACGCTAACCATTAGGCCCACAAGCACCAGGCTGAATGGAAGCGTGACCACATCGTCCAGATTCACCCGGCCACTGCTCACGGGAAGTTCCAGGTAATCGCGGTGTCCAGGGCCTCCGTCCACCTGCAGATCGACCACACCGTTGTCCAGGCTGCTGAGATCAAGGATGAGCCGCCCGTCGGCATCGGTGCGGCCCAGTTGCTGGCCAGGGGATCCATCGGCTTTCAGCAGCCGTACCACCGCACCTTGCGCGGGCTCACCGTTGGAGAAGCTGCTGCTCAGCTGCAGGTCACCATCCAAATATTGAAGTGCACTCTCAATTTGATGGGCGCAGGCGGGCGTTGTCAAAGCAGACCCGATCAGCAGAAGGGGAGCCAGCAGACGCAGCATGGATGCACGGTTCGTGGCGCTCATCATGCGGTGCTTTAGCGGGGTCGGCCAGCGCCCTGTTCCGTGATCCACCCCGTGAAGGGGACATCCCATGGTTCGCGGGGGAGCGGCGATGGGCTGAGGCAAGCAGACGGCAGAACCACCCAGGCCGGAACGGCCGCCCAGGCTGGATCGGAGCGGAGCCGGTCGTAGTAGCCGCCGCCATAACCCAGGCGGATGCCGTGTTGATCCACCGCCAGCGCGGGAACAAGCAACAGGCTGATCTGGTCGGGGGTCAGGGCTGGTCCTGCGGCCGGGGCAGGGATACCGCAGCCATCCGGTTCCAGGGCCGCATCGCGCCACACGCGGTAGCTGAGTCCACCGGCACCATCAGCCCATGGCAACGCCGTCGGTGCATTGATCACACCCCTGAGGGCGCGCAGATCCGGTTCACCCGGCAGCGGCCAGTACAGGCCGATGGCTTCCGTCTGGCTGGATTCGCTTTGCAGCAGTCCCAGCACAGATGCCTCGATTGTGCTGGTGCTGACGCTCTGCTGCTGACGGCGATATCGATACCAATCGCGCAGAGCCGGCTTGGCGTTCATCGCTGAAACCAACCCGTTAGCGCCACCGCCAGGGCATCAGCGGCATCGTCGGGCCGGGGTGGATCGCTGAGGTTCAGTTCGCGCATCACGGCTTCGAGCACTTCGTCTTTTTCGGCATGACCGAAACCGGCCAGTGCCAGCTTGATCTGCATTGGTGGAAACTCCACCACGGGCACCTTGAACCGAGCCAGGGTCATCATCACCACACCCCTGGCCTGCACCACATTGATGGTGTTGCTGGAGCGGTAAAAAAAGAATTTCTCCACCGCGGCCAGTTCCGGTTTCCAGGTGCGAATCAGCATGCGCAGATCGGCGGCGATCTCCACCATGCGATCGCCATCACTGCGACCGGCATCGGTGCGGATGATGCCGCAATCCAGCATCCGTTGCTCNCCTCCNNCNGTNTCGATCACGCCGTAGCCCACCCGNGCNAGNCCGGGGTCNATGCCGAGNATNCGCACTG
>NHIA01000032.1:0-10204 GCA_002170825.1 Cyanobacteria bacterium TMED177 | reverse complement strand
GTNNNCGGNAGCTCAGGCNGCCAGNGCCAGNTCNAANTCGGNNCGNTCGCNGCTNTCGCTGCGNTCGAACACCTTGCAGAACACCTTCACCACCCGATCGCCGGAATCGACCTGCTCCAGGGGGTCCTTGCGCAGGCGGTGCCGCAGGCAGCAGGAGGCCACACGGGCCACGTCATCCTCGCTGACCTCCGTGCGCCCTTCGAAGGCGGCCAGGGCTCTGGCGGCACGGTTGGTGACGATGTCACCACGGAGGCCATCCACATTCAGTTCGCCGCAGACGGCGGAAATCCGCAGCCGCAGATCGTCATCGATGCTCACCTGCCCCAGGCGCTGCTGGGCCTCCACCACNCGCTGTTGCAACGNGTTCTGGTTGATTTCCACGGCTGAACTGAAACCATCGGGATCGCTGTCGAAGGCGGTGCGCTGATCCACCACCTGCACGCGCAGTTCCGGATCACGCACCGTTCGCACCTCAACGCTCATGCCGAAACGATCGAGCAGCTGGGGACGCAGCTCTCCCTCTTCCGGGTTGCCGGAGCCAATCAACACAAACCGGGCTGGGTGACGCACCGAAACCCCCTCCCGCTCCACCGTGTTCCAGCCCGAGGCTGCTGAATCGAGCAGCACATCCACCAGATGGTCATCCAGCAGGTTGACNTCGTCCACATAAAGGAGGCCACGGTTGGCCTTGGCCAGCAGGCCGGGTTCAAAGGCACGGACGCCCTCGCTCAGGGCNTTTTCGATGTCAATCGTTCCGCAGAGACGGTCCTCCGTGGCTCCNAGGGGCAGATCAACCATCGGCACCTGACGGGGTTCGGTGGTGATGGCTTCCCCCTTGTCCATGCGTTCGCGCACGTCGCTGCTCTGCAGATCCGGATCCGTGGCCGAGCTGTTGTAGGGATCGCCGGAGACAACGTCGATGTCCGGCAGCAGATCCGCAAGGGCTCGAATCGTGGTGGATTTGCCGGTGCCCCGGTCGCCCATGATCATCACGCCGCCGATGCGGGGGTCGATCACGTTGAGCAGGAGCGCCAACTTCATCTCCTCCTGACCGATCACAGCGGTGAACGGAAAAACCCTGCGCTTCCGAGGTGCTGTCACGGCCAAATCACCTGTTGAGATCAGGATTGTTTCACAGGCTGCACGGTGAGCACCTGNGGTGGGGTGGCATCGGCGGGATACACCAACCGCACCCGCACATCCTTGGTTTGCCCAGGCTTGAGCGTCACCCGTCCCAGGGGAGGCCCCTCCTGGCCCTGACGCANGACCAGATGCACCAGATGCCGCCCNAGGGGGCTGCCATCGTCGGCTTCAAGTCCGGACAATTCAATCGGCCCGCGGAACATCACCGGCCCGCTGAGGCTGCGACGGAAGCGCAGTCCACCGGTGGATGCGTCGGTTTTAATCGGTGATTCCAGGGCCAGTTGCAGCGTTTGAAATGTGCTGCCGGCGTTCTTCAGGGGAAGGGTCAAGTCGTACTCCACCCCATAGTTGCCGTGGGCCGCCCAGGCCGTGTCTGGATACAGGGTCTTCAGCTCAGCGGTTTGCACCTGGCCGGTGCCCAGGCTTCCCCGCTCGAGGCTGCTGATCGGCCAGGACAGGGCGCTGCCGCTGATCGACAGCGTGTTCTTGCCGGGATCTGTGAGGCGTGCACGCCAGCTGCTGCCGATCTGCACCCCGCTGACCCGGGAATAAATCATTTTTCCCTTGCTGCCCCGCGGCGTTGGGCTGTGTTCCTTGCTGCTGAGATCGCCACTGTCCAGAAGATCGNTCCAGTGCTGGTCGTTCGGTGGGGCCTGACCATTTCCATGGGCNGCCAAGGTNGCCAGGNCCACAGGGGCGGAGCTGTGGAGCCGCAGCTGCAGGTTGCGGCCGTTCAGAAGCGGGTCNAGCCCCTTCAACAGGGATGGGGAGTTGCAGGATGCGCGTCGGCGTGCCTGGAGCCAGGGTCCATGTGGTGGTGTTCAACTCCTTGGCACGCTGACCTCTCAGCAGATCACCGGCCACGCGGCTGCCGGGNCCGGCGGCGATCACGTCGCTGGTTTCCCGCATCAACGGTGGCAGCGGCAGGAAAGGAGCCTGCGTCTGGCCTGGCTTGGTGGCCTGGGAGAGGGATGTGCTGCCCTCCAGCAGCGTCACGGTGACCGGTTCCTTGCCCAGCGGAGCCATCAGCAGCGCCAGCCAGAGCGTTGAATCCAGGCTCTCGTCCGTTCCGGCGTAGACGTGATGGCTGAACAGATCAAAACGACCGTTCAAGGCAACGGGGATGGAAGCCTCGCCCTGGTCCGGGAAGGTCGACAGCAATATGCCGTCGTCCTTGATCAGCTCGGGATTGTTGTCGTTCACCATCAGAACGGCATCCAGATGCCCTGGCAGGGGACGGACGTCCTGCTCGCGGATGATGGCGTCGTCAGAACGGGCTGGACCAGACCAGGGCGCCAGACCCAGGACCGCAGCGGTGACGATCGGAAGAAGTCTCATGGGTTGGNCTGAGGTGCGGGAGCCGCCTTGCGGCGCGGTGGTGCCGGGATCGGCTTGAGATGGGGAGCCATGGCTTTGGCCATGGCTCGAATCAGATTGGTGGAACGGGGGTCATTGAACGGCCCCTTCACGAGGAATCCAGCAACGGCTCGGCGTCCATCGGGAAGTTCGATCAGTCCGGCATCGGCGTAGGCGATCCCGATATCCCCGGTCTTGTTCAAAACCGCATAGCCCTTCTGNGCGAGGCTGTCGTCCGGCGCGCCCTGAGCACCACCGAGGCCCTGCATCAATCCTGTCGGAAGCAGGGTGTTGGTTACAGACGTCGACATCACCTCGCGGAAGAGGTCCCTGCTGCGCGGGCTGAGCGTTTCGCCGGTGTCCACAATCGCAATGCTGCGGCTGAGATCACGGGCGCTGGTCGTNTTGGTGCCGTCNAGATCGGGCAGCCAGTTGTTCACCACCGTGGCCGTCAACCCAAGCTCCTGGAACTTGGTGTTGATCTCCTCTTTCCCACCCACGCGTTCGATCAGCAGGTTGGTTGCCGAGTTGTCGCTCACCCGGATCATTTCNGTGGCCACCTCATGGGTGGGGAAACGGCTTCCCAAGGGCCTGGATGCCATCCACCCGGCGCCACCACCCACCAGCTCCTTGGTGAGCACCAAGGGTTCATTCCAGTGCAGATCTCCTTCGTCAATGCGCTCAAGGGCTGCAAGCAGGATTGGGGTCTTGATCGAGCTCGCTGCAGGCATGGGTCGGTCGCCGTTCATTTGGGCGAAACGACCGTCATCCAGGACCAGCATGTAGGCGCTGGCCTGGAGATCTTTCTGCGTTGCGGCAAGTGTTTTCCAGCTGGCGGACAATGCCGTGATTTCGCTTGTCGGCTGAAATCTGCCCACCGTGANCTTCGGCTTGGCTGCTTCGGGCGCCNGGGATTCAGCCGTTTCTGGTGAGTCGCTTTCCNTGGTGAGCTGGGGCAACCAACTCGGGAGGCTGAACGTTTGCTGTTCAACATGCGGGGCCAACCAACGCAGGGCTGAGCCGGTGAGAAGTCCAAGGCCAACACCGAGAACAAGCAGCCGCAACAAAAGACGCACAGGTTTGCCCCAGCCTGCGGGGTTGCGGGAAGGTCGGCTGCTGGTCAAGCGACGGAGCCTGGATCTCGAGTGAGATTAGGAGCGCTCGGCGCGGATGGCCCATCGAAGTTGACGCACCATCCCCCTCAGCATCGCAACCTCCTCTGACCTGCAGGCGGCCCGCTGCAGCAGATTCCGGACTTTGGCCATCCGTGCTGCGCTGGTGTGGGGCAGCAGAAAGCCGGTCTCAAGGAGCAGCTCACTGGCGTCATCGAGCAGTCCCGAAAGTTGAGGGGCTGAAGCGGGGGCCGGATCGTCCCGTTGGGGTGCCGTGCTGTGGTGTTGCAGCCTCGCCAGCTCGTGCAGAACAACGGCAACGGCATGGGAGAGGTTCAGCGATGGATAGCTCTCCTGGCTGTGCAGGGTGACAACCCTCTGGCAAAGAAGCAGCTCGTCGTTGGTGAGCCCCCGGTCCTCCCGACCGAAGACCAGCGCAGAGGCCGCATCACCGGCCAGCAACCAGCTCAGTCCGTCCTCCGGCGTCTGCAGGGGGATCGCGCCGTGGTCCAGTCGTCCACAGGTGGCGACCACCCGTCGTCGGTCGCTGATGGCGGATTCAAGGTTCTTGTGAATGCTGGCTTTTCGGAGCAGGGGTACGGCATGAACCGCCATCCTCACAGCGTCCTCAGCCAGCACATCGCAGCGCGGATTGACCAATCTCAGGCTCTCCACGTCGAAATTGGCGCAGAGCCTGGCCACACTTCCGAGGTTCAAAGGACCTGCGGGCTCAACCAGGACAACGGCAATGTTCAAGTCAGCTCATGGAGGTGGCTGAGCAGATCGGCCATCGCTTCAGGGGCCATCTGAAAACTGGGCATCGGTGGAGTGTCACCACTCACGATCTGATGAATCAGTGCGGGATCCCGCAGCCGATCCGTGATGCCGATCAGTTGCGGTGCCAGCAATCCCTGACCGGCCAACCCATGGCAGCCTGCGCAGTTGATGCGGAACAGCTGGCCACCATGGTCGGGGTCACCCTGGATCTCAAGGCTGGCACGCACATAGGGATCCTGTTGTGCACTGTTAATCACCCACAGCAGCAGCACAACGCAAGCCGATGCCGCCAGCACCACAAGGGCGGTGATCAATCCTCTGCCGGAATCCTGTTGTTCCGCTGCAGTTGATGTCGGCTCGATCACGAGGAAGGGTTAGCCATGGAAGAATTGTGATCAATCTTGCTTCCCAGCGCGACTCAATGATCGAACCCCTGCTCTGCGGCATCGTTCTCGGTCTGATCCCCGTCACGTTGGTGGGTCTGTTTGTGGCTGCATGGAACCAGTACCGTCGTGGCGGCAGCGCTCTCGGCGGCTGAGCAGTACAAGGCCGCTGCTTCCGTAGCGCCGCTGATCCACCACGACCCAGGCATCGCCGGCAGGCGGCATCAGATCGCTGCGATGTTCACAGATCAGCAGTCCGCTCTGATCCAACCAACAGTCATGTGCCAGCTCATTAAGAGCTGACTCGTACAGCCCAGCCTCATAGGGCGGGTCGAAGTAGATCAGATCGAAGGGTGATGCGTCCCAGCCCTGTCGAAGCCATCTCAGCAGCTCGCTCCGAATCACGGAGAACTCTGCTGTCCCGTGTTCTGCTCCGCAAACCGCTCGCAGGTTCTCTTCGCAGACCCTGGCGCAGCGTGGGTCCCGCTCAACGGCCGTCACGGACTGCGCCCCGTGCTCAATCGCTTCGCAACCCATCACCCCACTGCCGCTGCAGAGATCAAGCCAGCGGCAGTTCGGCATCCGTGGCCTCACGATGTTCATCACCGCTTCGCGGACTCGGGCTGTTGTCGGCCGCGTGCCTTGGCCCTGCGGACTGACCAGGCGGCGGCCACTGATCAGGCGAAGTTGCCCGGATCGATTCATGCGCTGATGGGCGCACCCTGCTCCAGCCAGGTCAGCCAGCGTTGCAGCATGGCCGTGCCGCTGTCGGACGATTTCTCAGGGTGGAATTGGCAGGCTCCGAGCCGTCCCTGCCAGACCATCGCCGTCACCGGCTCTTCGCCGAATTGGGTGGAGGCCGCCAGAGCTTCGCGGTGGGTCGGCACCGCGGCGTAGCTGTGCACGAAATACACCCATGGCACTGGGTTCGCTGCCGTGAGCATCGGGCAGTCATGGTGAAGCTCAAGTGGTGCCCAGCCCATGTGCGGAATACGTGCCTGTTCCTGCTGAGGAAGGCGCTTCACATGGCCTGGAATCAGGCCAAGCCCTTCAAGCGTCCCTTCCTCGCTGCTTTCAAACAGCAACTGCAAACCCAGACAGATCCCAAGCAGCGGCCGTGCGTCCCGGCACCACTGCTTCAACCGAGGCACCAATCCGGTGGACTGAAGATTCTCAACGGCAGGATCAAACGAACCGACACCTGGCAGAACCAGAGCGTCGCAGTGATCAAGATCGTTGTTGGAACGAACCGGAAGCGGCTGATGGCCAAGCCGCTGAAAGGCTTTCTCCACGGAGTGGAGATTGCCCATGCCGTAATCGATCAGGCCGAGCTTGAGACTCAATCCAACCCCACTGCGTCCGCTGCTCTGCGAATTCAGAGATATTTGGAGATCGTGCCGGACAGCGTTGCCTTCGGAACCGCTCCCACAACGGTGTCCACTTTCTGGCCGCCCTTGAACACCATCAGCGTTGGAATGCTGCGGATGCCGTACTGACTGGCAACGTTCGGATTTTCGTCAGTATTCAGTTTGAACACCTTGATCTGACCATCGAATTCCTTGGCAATCTCTTCAACGATGGGTGCCACCATGCGGCAGGGGCCACACCAAGGTGCCCAGAAGTCGACCAGAACCGGGACATCGCTCTGCAGGACGTCCTGCTCGAAAGAGGCGTCAGTAACCGCAGCGGCGCTGGACATATGGTCGAAATGATTTGGGTGAAATTTAGCAACGTTGAACCAACTCAACAGCCCAGATCGCTGCAGCGATGGGATCTGTGATGGTTCGCGTCTGAAGAATGAAAGCCCGAACGCGTCGGGCCGGGGGGTGTGAGGAGTGTGTGGGCTTGGGCCCGCACACACCCCAACACTAGCCCTCACCTATTTGCCCATCCCGAGATGTTGAGCCTTCTGGTACACCTTGCCTTCAGTCAGAAGGGATGGAGCAACAACAACCTCAACGTTCTGCATGTCACCAATGGTGCGGGCTCCGAGGGTGCCCATCGACGTCTTGAGGCAGCCGAGCAGGTTGTGCGTGCCGTCATCCAATTTGGCTGGGCCGCGGAGGATGCGTTCCAACGAGCCCGTGCTGCCGACCTTGATGCGGGTGCCACGGGGCAGGACGGGGCTTGGTGTGGCCATGCCCCAATGGAAACCTCGCCCTGGAGCTTCATCGGCCCTGGCGATGGGTGAACCGATCATCACGGCATCGGCGCCGCAGGCGATGCATTTGCAGATGTCGCCACCGGTGACGATGCCGCCATCTGCAACGATCGGCACATACCGGCCGCTCTCGCGTTGGTAATCAGCCCGTGCTGCAGCACAGTCCGCCACTGCAGTCGCCTGGGGGATTCCCACGCCGAGAACACCCCGTGAGGTGCAGGCCGCACCCGGACCAATTCCCACCATCACGCCCGCCGCTCCGGCCCGCATCAACTGCAGTGCAACGTCGTAGGTCACGCAATTGCCGATGACCACAGGGACACCCATCTCCCGGCACAGGGCTTCNAGATCCAGGGTGTCCTGGCCTTCCGGACCNATGTGGTTGGTGGAGACCACCGTGGCCTGGACGAAGAACAGATCGGCGCCGGACTCGGTGATGGCATTGCCATAACGCAGTGCGGCCACGGGTGTGCCGCTCACGGCGGCGATCCCCCCTTTTGCCTTGATCTCCTGGATGCGCTGGCGGATCAGCGCCTCCTGCACGGGCTGGCTGTAAATCTCCTGCATCAGGGGGACGAACTCGTCTTTCCCGACAGAGGCGATCCGATCCAGCACGGCGTTGGGATCGGCATAACGGGTCTGCACTCCCTCCAGGTTGAGCACGCCCAGTGCTCCCAGCTCTGACAGGCGCACAGCCATGTCCACATCGACAACGCCATCCATTGCGCTGGCAATGATCGGGATCTCCCGTTCGATCCCGCCCAGCGTCCACCGGGTGTCCGTTACCTCGGGGTCGACCGTGCGACCACCGGGGACAAGGGCGATTTCGTCGATTCCATAGGCCCGGCGAACTGTCTTTGAGCGACCGAGCTGAATGTCCACCACGCGGCTTGATGAAGTCTCATCAAGCTACCAATCGGTACGAAGAGGCCTGTGCTCAGCGGCCGACCACACGGGTCCAGCGCTCCCGCAGGTTCGCAACGACCTTGGCGCGGTCGGAGTTGCGAATCAGGTTGCGCGTGGAGAAATTCGCCAGCCAGATCAAGCCAACCAGTTCGAGCAGGCCAGGTGCAAGGGGAACAGCGGCAATGGTTCGGATGATCCCTCCGTACACCTGAAGAACCAGGATCAGAACGATCAGTCCTCCGAGCAGGCGAACGGGGAGCTTCAACTGGCTCCAGAGGCCCTTGAGCTGGTCAGCGTTGACCAGACTCTGCACCTTCGTGACCAGCAGATCCCATTCACCTCCAGTGGCTGTGGAATCGGCCGGGATGGACACCGTTTCAGCAATTGCCGGATCAGGGGTGGCGGTTGGAACCGGCTCGGGTGTCGGCTCCGGAGCTGCTGCCACCGGAGCGGGGGTCTGGGTGGGTGTAGGTGCTGGGACCGGCTGCTCCGAATGGGTTGGGGCCGGTGCCTGGAACGCGACGTCGCCATCAGGCCGAGGTTCGTCAGTCGGTCCCATTTCAACCACGCAAAACGACCGGGATTTTATCGGAGGTTTTATCTCGCCATGCATGTGCCGAGATAAAGTGAATAACGGTGTTGAGGCCTGTTATGGCGGATTCAGTGGGGCCAGGAGGCGGCGGTCCCGGCGATTCCGACGACCGAATCATTCAGGCGGATCTGCGCAACGAGATGTCGCGCTCATATCTGGAATACGCGATGAGCGTGATCGTGGGTCGGGCTCTGCCCGATGCCCGCGATGGACTCAAGCCCGTGCATCGCCGCATCCTTTATGCGATGTACGAGCTGGGCCTCACCAGTGACAGGCCGTACCGCAAATGTGCCCGTGTGGTGGGCGAGGTGCTGGGTAAGTACCACCCCCATGGCGACACGGCTGTGTACGACGCCCTGGTGCGCATGGCCCAGGACTTCTCGATGTCGATGCCCTTGATTGACGGGCACGGCAACTTCGGATCGGTGGACAACGATCCGCCGGCGGCCATGCGGTACACCGAGTCCAGATTGCAGTCGCTGACCACCGACAGCCTGCTGGAGGACATCGAGGCGGAGACCGTTGACTTTGCCGACAACTTCGACGGTTCTCAGCAGGAGCCGACGGTGCTTCCGGCTCGGATCCCACAGCTGCTGCTGAACGGCTCCGCAGGCATTGCCGTGGGGATGGCAACCAACATTCCCCCCCACAACCTCAATGAATTGATCAGTGGCCTGCTGGCGCTGATTGAGAACCCCGAGATNTCTGAACAGGAGTTGATCCGGCTGATCCCTGGACCCGACTTTCCTACNGGTGGTCAGATCCTGGGTCGCGACGGCATCCGTGAGACCTATCTGGGCGGTCGTGGCTCGATCACCATGCGTGGTGTGGCCGCGATTGAAACGATCGAAGCCCCCGGTCGTCCTGATCGTGATGCCGTGATTATCACGGAGTTGCCCTATCAGACCAACAAGGCAGCTCTGATCGAACGCATCGCTGAGCTTGTCAACGACAAGAAGCTTGAGGGCATCTCCGATATCCGCGATGAGAGTGATCGCGATGGCATGCGCATCGTGGTGGAGCTGCGCCGCGATGCTTATCCGCAGGTGGTGCTGAACAATCTGTTCAAACTCACTGCGTTGCAGAGCAACTTCAGCGCCTACATGTTGGCGCTGGTGAACGGTGAGCCGATCCTGCTCACCCTGCGCAAGATGCTCGAGGTGTTTCTCGACTTCCGCGTCGAGACCATCGAGCGCCGCACCCGCTACCTGCTGCGCAAGGCCGAGGAACGCGATCACATCCTGCTCGGCCTGCTGCTGGCGCTGAATCAGCTGGATCCGATCATTGCCCTGATCCGGGCCGCTCCCGACACGGCGACGGCCCGTCAGCAGCTGCAGGACCGCCATGGCCTCAGCGACATTCAGGCCGACGCGATTTTGCAGATGCAGCTGCGCCGCCTAACGGCGCTGGAGGCCGACAAGATCAGGCTTGAGCACGAGGATCTGGTCACCAAAATCGCGGATTACAAGGACATCCTCGGCCGACGTGAGCGGGTGTTCGGAATCATTCAGGACGAACTCAACCAACTCAGCGATCGCTACACGACGCCGCGCCGTACCGAGATTCTCGATCTGGGTGGTGGTCTTGAGGACATCGATCTGATCGCCAACGAGCGATCCGTGGTGCTCGTTACCGAAACCGGCTACCTGAAACGGATGCCGGTGAGTGAGTTCGAAGCCACCAGCCGAGGCACCCGCGGCAAGGCCGGCACTCGCAGCCAGGGGGAGGAGGCCGTGAAGCTGTTCATCAGCTGCAACGACCACGACACCCTGCT